>JAMXCY010000097.1 GCA_024543015.1 Candidatus Omnitrophota bacterium
CTCGACTAATTATCGAAAGCGAAATGCCCACAACCACAAGTACCGCTATTAAACTTAATATTACTTTTTTCATAAATGAGACCCTAACTCACCGTCAACCGTTCCTGTGCTCATGTGCTCTTCTTTTCCTTCTCAAGTAAAAAATGCGTTGCGCATACAATAATAATGCACTCCACAAATGCCGTGGCAATAATTCCGACTCCTACAATGTAAAGACTTATTTCGGGAAAGGTCTTGCCGGCCAAAGCGCCCGAATATGATTTCAACAATATAATCGGTAAATATACGATGAATGGTACAAGTATTAACGTGAATATGCTGAAAAAATTACGGAAGCCCATTGCTATGCTGCTGCCTAAGGCCTTCAGTAGCGATGCCTTCCTTATTACTAGTATAGGAATCACTAATACGAAAAATGTCTGAAGGATCACATTCGTTAAGAATAAAAAGAGAATAAATCCTAAAGTTTGCAGATTGGGCGATATTTGCGGAAGAACCTGCATAAATTTTGTATAGATGAATGTATCGCCTTTCTTTAAAAGGAACATCAAAGCTATCACTATAATTCCAAACATAACAAATGTAAAATATCTCTTAGCTGCATTTTTTATAAGCGCATTTGTCTTAAGCGGAAGGCTTCCTCTTATATTCTTTAATATGTTAACGGTAATTGCTGCCAAAAAGACACCGGCAAAAATATAAATCAATATTTGCGAATAATAGAAAAAGCCGGGTAGTTTTAACAGATTAATAGGATAATGTAGAGACGGCTCTCCGGAGAATTTCCTTATGACAGGGCCTAAAATGAGTAAAAGGGGCTTCCTGCATGAGAAATAGGTCAATTCCAATGCCAGGCCTTCAAAAAATGCAACAATAAAGAAAGGCAGGATGACAATAGGCCTCTTCAACACTACTTCGAATACTTCTACCCAGATTTTTCTTATATTAGTATTAAGCGCCATAGTTTTTTTATTATACCATAAAGATGTTAAAAAGCAAGATATTCAGCAAGAAGGGGTAAGTTTTTTAAAGACTTACCCCTTTTTGCGACAAGTGATTTTTTACAAAACATTACTATTCCATATAAACTAAAATCCTAGCTACCTTTTTAGCCCGTTTATCTAATCCGAATTACTAAGTAGTTATAAAGATAATGATTGCGGTGGAAGAGCACAAAACACAAGAGACTTTGTGCTCTCGCCACATAAGCATGCCTACAAGGTCCGAGCATGCCTCCATCCTAACAATCTAGATAGAGGTTATGCTTTAAACCTTTTCCTTCTAAATGCTCCGCCTAATCCAAACAAGCCCATGCCTAAAAGCAGCATGCTGCCTGGTTCGGGAACTACCCCTACTGAAGTATCGCTGAAGGTTCCCCAAGATGGTAAATCGCTATCTATTGTTGTCTCCAAAAATACATTGTAGTAATAGTTTAAGCCCGGAGTAACGCTAACAGTAGCTTGATTGTGCCATCCGTCAATAACGCCTTCATACCCAAATTCAGTGACTCCTCCCCAACTGTAACCACCGATTACAGTACCTCCATCCCAGTAATACTTGTCTTCTGTAATCACTGCCTGGAATGTGTCGTATGAACTGGAATCAAAGGTGTTGAAATTTATATCGAACCACAGTTCGTACTCTGGTTGCAGTCCTAATGGAGCAAGCGCTACCCCAACCCCATAAGTACCAACCGGCTGAGAATCACCTTCTGCTAAAACTGTTCCAATACTAACTGAGCCTGAGGGTGCTAAATCGACATAAGTTGATACACCGCTAGTACCAGTAGCATCCGGTGAATAGATTGGGCTGAATATTGAGTCCGAGATCTCAACGATAAAAGCTTCTGCTGTTTGAAGCATACTAAAGCTTCCCAGAACCATAATAGCCGCAATAGCTATAAGTGTCTTTTTCATATTTTCACCTCCCTTCATTTTCTAGATTTGTATAGTAAATGTTTAGCATTTAGTTTACATACTAACTGCCAAACAGACATACACCATTCGCTAAATTCTCTTTCGCCTTCTCGTAGCCCCAAAACCAAATAATCCCAGCCCTAAAAGCATAAGGCTTGTCGGTTCGGGTGCGAATTTACCCATAGAGTCATGTGAACCCGGATTCGCTCTCCAGTCTTCATCGTCATTATTAAATTTGGCATAGGCATCAAAGTGAACATACTCAAATCCGGTAACAGTTAAATTAAATATCTTTTCTTCTCCAATGGCATTAGCCTTATATTCAATGGTTCCGCCATCTGCGTTATAATTATTAAGGCCTGTGTTCTGTGCGAAGCTTCCTATATCAAAGGTGTAGAAGTCGAATAAGTTGGGCTTATTCAATGGGTAATGATTCAAATTTGGTACAGTAACCGGTATAAGAGAAAGGTCTGAATGGAAAGTTCCCGATCCAAGACCGCTTATAGCCCCGCTCTGACCTTGCGGTACAGTGGCTAACAAAATACCGTTTGTAATCGCTGTATCGTTCTTACGGTAGCTTCCCACTACATACAATTGGAAAGTGTGAGGCCAGATACCATGAATATACCACGTATCCTGATCATCGCCATAATCTCCGGCTACAGCTCCTGGTATATATACCTGAAGAGATGGTAATGCCAATGCTATTTTAGGAATGCTTAAAATCAGTAATGAAATTATCAAAATATTTAGTTTTTTCATATCACATTTTCTTTCTATTTTTTCTTTTTCGCATCCCACCAAACCCAAATAATCCCATACCTAAAAGCATAAGGCTTGTGGGTTCGGGAATCACACCATTGGGGCCATTGGGACCTACCGTTGCACCATAATCTTCAAAACCCACGCCATCTACAGCAAACCACGTATATGCTCCTTCATCTGGATTGTCGCCTCCCCCAACGGGACTATGGGTGCTTATAAAAGAATATGTAATAAATGGGTCATCAGGGTCACCTAAGTCCTCTACATTCCATTTCACTCCGAAATGTTTTCCATCAAATGTATTCCCCAAAGTTGTAAGTATTAGTAAGGCATCCAGGTCATCGCCTTTAGTTTCTGTCCAGTCGGTATCACTTGCTGTGGGGTCAAAACCAGATAAACTGTCAATTTTGTGCTCAGGAAGTTCAAGCCACCAGTGGCTCATCTCTTTAAATGTGCATCCATCGTACCCCTCTGTGACTATGCTAAGAGTATACGTATAAAGCCAACTTCCATTAGTGGGTGTAGCAGTACCTACTATGTCAATATCAAAATACTGACAAATCGCGTGTGCAGAACTTGTGTATAACAAACACAAACTTAAACCAATTATTATAATTCCTATTTTTTTCATTTTACCTCGCACCTTTTCCGGTTACTGCTACAACGATAGTTCGTAAAAGTATCCTTATGTCCACCATTAAACACATCTCTCTTATATATAGGAGGTCATACTTGACCTTCTTTTTAACATCTGCGATTGTTTCATCGTATTTATGTAATACTTGAGCTAACCCTGTTATGCCGGGTTTTACATTAAGTCTCTTTGAATAATCTGTGAGTTTCCTACTAAACTCCTTAACAAACACCGGTCTTTCCGGCCTTGGGCCAACAATACTCATCTCTCCTCTAAGGACATTGAAAAACTGCGGGAGTTCATCAAGATGCAGCTTTCTTATAATCCTGCCGAACTTAATTAGTCGAGGGTCATCTTCTTGCGCCCATACAGGCCCTGTGTTCTTTTCTGCGTCAATTTTCATAGTGCGCACTTTGTACATATCGAATACTTTTTTATTCAGTCCTACTCTTGCCTGCTTAAAAAGTATTGGACCCGGTGAAACAATCTTTATAATAATTCCTGTAAATGCAATAATGGGTACTGCGAGTACAAGGCCGCAAGAACCTACAAGTATATCGAAGAATCTTTTAAACTCATGAAAGCGCTTTCGTGCAAATCGAACAAGCCAGCCGCAAACACCTGTTGAGAGAAGGATTATGCTGCCGGGCTCAGGAGCAACAAACGGAGTATCCGACTTTGTTTGGGCATAGGATAAGTGGGCATAAAAAATCGCACAGATCACTATGATTGATAGTAACAACAACTTTCTAGATTTAAGTTTCCTTTTTATCATTTCACTTAACATATAAGCGTTTTCCATGCCAAATTCACTTATTTACAAAAAATAGTTAAAAAATTTCGCCTTCTAACTACTTGAAAATAAATAAGTTACAACGAGGATTTTCCCAAAGGCATAGCTTTTCTATGACAAACTATGACAATCATTGATAGGCAATAGGTAGAATTTAGACATTA
>JAMXCY010000098.1 GCA_024543015.1 Candidatus Omnitrophota bacterium
CTTTAACTTGTTGGCTTTCAAGGTAGAGATTACTGCCTGAAGCATCTTTTGCGGCGTAAGAGGAATAGACAACATAATAGTATGTGCGGACTCAAACAACCTTTCGATATGTTCTTTTAACTTAAACACCAAACTGTTATAGGAACGGATTCCTTCGAACACACCATCCCCATAGAGCAGGCCATGGTCAAATACAGAGACTTTGGCATCTTTCTTATCATAAAGCTTACCGTTGATATAAACCTTCATTTTACCTCCTTTAACCTTCCATCCCTAATATGCACTATCCGATGAGCCATTTTGGCTATTTTTTCGTCGTGGCTGACCATAACCAGGGTCTTGTTTCCTTCTCGATTCAAATTGCCCAGAAGTTCTACAATCTCCTTGCCACGCTCAGAATCCAAATTTCCTGTGGGCTCATCACAAAATATTATCTGCGGATCGTTAATCAGTGTCCGGGCAATGGCTACCCGTTGTTGTTCCCCGCCGGAAAGTTGAGCCGGTTTATGTCCAAGACGAGCACCCAGTCCCACAAGCTTCAATAGTCTTAAGGCCTTATCTTTAGCTTTTAAAAAGGAACTTGAGTCTATTACTGCCGGTAAGATAACGTTTTCTAAAGCGCTGAAGTCCGGCAGGAGATGATAAAATTGAAATACAAAACCTATTGTTCTATTTCTAATTCTGGCTCTCTGCTCTTCAGAGATATGATAGAGGTCTTTTCCTTCTAAAAAAACCTTGCCCTTTGAGGGCGTATCTAATCCACCTAAAAGATGGAGCAGGGTAGATTTTCCCGCGCCTGAAGGACCGATAATGCAAAGTATTTCCCCTTTTTTAATCTCAAGATTAATACCCTTAATCGCTTCCAGATTAATCTTACCATCTTGATAAACCTTATGTAGATTCTCTGCTTTTAACATTATTCATACCGCAATGTTTCAGCGGGACTAAGCCTTGATGCCTGCAGAGCCGGATAAATCGTGGCCAAGAGGCTAATAAACAAAGCACTGGTTATAATAATTAAAGAATCCATCCAGCGTATCTCTACAGGCAAATTTTCCATATAATAGATCTCCCGGGGCAAGTTAATAAATTGGTAACTTTTTAGCAAATGACAAAGTAAAAGGCCCCCACCCAGGCCAAAGGCAGTCCCGGATAAACCAATAATTAAACCTTCCATCTTGAATATTTTCCTAACAGACCGGTTCGTTGCCCCTATAGCTTTGAGTATCCCGATATCTTTGGTCTTTTCCATCACCATCATAATCAGGTGGCTGATGATATTAAAACAGGCCACTACTACAATCAAAGCCACAATTATAAACATAACCGTCTTCTCTAATTTTAAGGCACTAAAAAGATTTTTATTTAAACTCATCCAGTCTCTAACCCAGTAAGGATAGCCTAAAGCTAATTGCAGGCTCTTGCGTATTTGAGGGGCCCGGTAAAGATTATCCAGGCGCACGCCTACGCCTCCTACTAATCCTTCAAGGTTAAATATTTTTTGCGCCGCTTTAATATTGGTCAGGACCAGGTTTAAGTCGTATTCATACATCCCGGAGTTAAAGATTCCGGCCACGCGAAAATTGAGCGTCTTGCCCATGGCCGGGGAGACAACTCCAAGTTTATCCCCCACTTTTAAATAGAATTTTTTGGCCAACTCTGTGCCAACAATTAAATCCTGATCGCCCAAATCTAGATTCCCCGCAACTAAATACTGCCCTATTTTGGTGACTTTTTTCTCACCCGACGGCTCGATACCCCGCAGCATTACTCCTGTAATTTTCTTATTGATTTTAAGCAGGGCCTGGCCATTGATAAAAGGGCTGGCGCCAATAAGCCCTTTTGTATCAGTTAATCTGGCCAGCAGTTCTTCTTGGTTATCAATCCCGCCTTCTTTTTCAATTAAGATATGGGGATTAATTCCCACAATCTTCTCACGTAATTCCTGATCAAAACCGTTCATTACCGAAATGACTACAATTAAGGCCATCACACCCAAAGCAATCCCCAGAATAGAAATCAGGCTAATCAAAGAGATAAACCGCTCTTTGCGACGAGCCATAAGATAACGCCAGCTTATAAACAGCTCCCACTTCATTTTTTATCTGCTTTCAGTTGGGGAAATAAAATTACTTCCCGAATAGAAGGTGAATCGGTAAATAACATTACTAATCTGTCAATACCGATACCCAAGCCCCCAGCCGGAGGCATGCCATATTCCAGGGCCAAAACAAAATCTTCGTCGATTTGTTGCTGCTCGTCTTTGCCGGCCAACTGTTCGGAAAACCTTCTTCTTTGCTCCTGGGGGTCATTCAGCTCTGAATAGGCATTGGCTATTTCCATGCCTGCGATAAATAATTCAAATCTTTCCGTTAATAGCGGCTCTCTCTCTTTTGTCCTGGCCAGAGGGCATAGTTCCGTATATAAATCGGTAACAAAGACCGGATGGTTCTTTACCTCAGGCGTAACTAAATCAGCAATAATGTTTAACAGTTGTGAGCGACTTAAAGTCCCCTGCTCGAGTCGTACGCCCTTTTTCCTTAGCTTGGCGATCCAGACTTCCTCAGGCTCATGCGGATGAATATCGAAGTTTTTCTGCATTAATTCTTGAAAGGAGCGTCTTTCCCAGTGACTAAAATCAATGGTCTTTCCTTGATATTTCAACTCTTTTTTCTCCAGGATTTCCTCAGCCAAAAAGGTAATTAGCTCCTTGGTCAACTTCATTGTATCCTCATAATCATGGTAAGCGGTATAGACCTCAAGCATAGTAAATTCCGGGTTATGGCGCGTAGAGATTCCCTCATTGCGGAAGGAACGATTAATTTCATAAACCCTTTCAAAGCCACCCACCAAGAGACGCTTCAAATAAAGCTCCGGGGCAATCCTTAAGAATAAATCCATATCTAGAGCTTCGTGATGTGTTTTAAACGGTTTACCCGTTGCCCCTCCGGGGCGCTCATGCAGCATAGGCGTCTCGACTTCAAGGTAGCCAGACCCATCTAAGAATTCTCTGATTTTGCTGACCATGCGGCTGCGCAGAATAAAAGTCTCTCTGACCTTATCGTTGGCTAAAAGATCCAGATAACGCTGGCGAAATCTAATCTCTATATCTTTTAAACCGTGCCATTTCTCCGGCAGCGGCCTTAAGGCCTTGGCTAAAAGCTTAAATTCTACAACTTCTATTGTGGGCTCCTGGGTGCGCGTTTTAAACAGCTTTCCCTCAATGCCAAGTATATCCCCGATATCGATGTTATTAAGAAAAAAATCAAAGTTATCTTTCTCCATAGCGTCGAGTTTAAGATAAAGTTGGATTTTTCCGGTTGAGTCTTTTAAATCGGCAAAGCTACTCTTTCCATGGCTGCGCAGGGCCACAATTCTTCCGGCTACACGTACCTGTCCTTGCTCTTGGAAGCTGGCCACTATGTCATTGATGCTAGAGCAACCCCTGAAGTGCCGCGCATAAGGTAAAATACCGGCCTGGCGAATAGCCTCTAATTTTTTCTGCCTGATCTGGTCCATCTTCCCTTTATCCTCACTATTAGCAGACTATTATATATTAATAAGCTCTATTTTGTCAAATGAAAGTTAGCTCCTGGGGAGGGATTAGCCTTGGGCTTAGGGTAGGTTCATAGCCAGAGTCTCCTGATTATCAAAACCAGCGGCATTGCGATTATGCAAAGTAAAACAAAGACATCGCCAGATACGCTATAAAAGCTAGATAGAGAGATAATTTTTAAATCTTCCACGGCTTGGCCTTCAACCAGCACATCGCGCCCTAAATAATCGGAAACCCTGCTTAAGATTTTACCCCAGGGATTGATAAAACAGGAAACTCCCGTGTTGGCGCTGCGCACAACACTAACTCTATTTTCTACTGCCCGAAACACCGAGGCTTGAAGATGTTGATGCGGTTCGGATGAATCCTTAAACCAAGCGTCATTGGTCATATTCACCAGCACCTTTGCCCCTTTTTGCCTGAACTCTCTAGCCAGCTTAGCAAAAACGTCCTCAAAACAAATTAAGGCACCAAGCTGCGCTCCAGCTGCTGTTTGTGAGAGATTAAACAAAGTGTAATCCTCACCCGGAGCAAAGTTACCGATAAGACCGGCAAAAGAAAAATGGGAAAACAGTCCAGGCCAAGGCATAAATTCTCCAAAGGGCACAAGGTGCAATTTATCGTAACGACTAATAATTTCTCCCCGAGATAACAAAGTGGCGCTGTTGTAAATCTTAT
>JAMXCY010000099.1 GCA_024543015.1 Candidatus Omnitrophota bacterium
AGCAGAGTCGCTTTTGTTAAGATAGTGCACATCATTAGTCGCGACCACGGGAATAGATAACTTTTTACTTAAGACTAAAAGAGCTCTATTGACTTTCTTTTGTTCATTCAAGCCGTTGTCCTGTAGCTCAAGATAAAAGTTTCCCTGACCCAATATCTCGCTAAATTCACCGGCTAAACTTTCTGCTTTTTTGTTTTCTCCGGAAAGGATAAGCTGAGGGATTTCCCCGTGCAGGCAGGCGCTTAAACCAATCAGTCCGCTAGAATACTTACGCAGAACCTCTCTATCTATCCTCGGTCTGTAATAAAACCCTTCCAGAAAACCGATACTCACCAACTTCATTAAGTTCTTATACCCTTGTTCATTTTTGGCCAGCAAGATTAGATGGTAAGCGGTATCTTTGATTCCTTGAGCAGACTTATCAAACCGGCTGTAAGGGGCAATATAAACCTCACAACCAATAATTGGCTTGATACCGTTAGCAAGACAGGCCTGGTAAAACTCTATCATACCAAATAGGTTACCGTGGTCAGTAATCGCCAAGGCGGCCGAACGTTCGTTGCGAGCTAAGTTAAGGAGGGCATTGATTTTGCAGGCACCGTCTAAGAGGCTATACTGGGTGTGGACATGCAAGTGAGCAAAGTCGGAATGTTGAATCATGGGCCCTATCTTACAACGAATTTATATCATTGTCAAGAATGGTTTTTTCTTTACAAAAGGAGTTATCAGTGTTATACTAATTCTTAAGCTTGAGGACGAATGTTATGTATGAACGATTCTTTCACCTAAAGGAAAAACCCTTTAATGTAACCTCGGACCCGGCTTTTCTTTTCTTCAGCCGCCGCCATAAAGAAGCCTTTTCCCACCTTATCTACGGAATCAAAGAGCGTAAAGGCTTTTTGGAAATAACCGGAGAAATAGGCACAGGTAAAACCACTCTTTGTAAGGCCTTGCTAAATTCTCTGGATAAGGACACCAAGACCGCCTTGATTTTAAACCCGCAGCTTTCCCGATTTCAGCTGTTGAAAACAATCCTGGATGATTTGGGTGTTGAGATTGAGAAAAAAACAAGCGGGGCCTTGCTTGTTAAGCTAAATGAGTTTCTGATCCAACAATTATCTTTTGGTAATAATGTAGTTCTAATAATTGATGAAGCCCAGAATTTAAACACCTCGCTTCTTGAGCAAATCCGCCTTCTCTCCAATTTGGAAACAGAGAAGGAAAAACTTTTGCAAATTATTCTAGTTGGACAACCGGAACTGCGAGATAAATTGAAGTCGCCGAAATTGCGCCAGTTGCGCCAAAGAGTTAGCGTGCGCTATCATATCTTGCCTCTACATAGAGATGAAATAGACGACTATATTAGACACAGGCTTTCTGTGGCCGGTTCAGCTAATTCTATTAGATTTAGTAAAGAAGCAATTGAGGAAATCTACGCATATTCACAAGGCATTCCCAGGCCGATAAATATCTTATGCGATAAGACACTCTTGGCAGCGTTTGTTAATGAAACTAAAACCATCAATCAAAAGATGGTTGCCAGGTGCATTGCAGAGTTAGAAGGAAATGTAAACTGAAAGGGGTGAAAGATGAGCATAATTAACGATGCTTTAAAAAAGGCAGGAAAAAATAATCAAATTTTAAATAACATAAATGGAGGAAAAGCAAATATGCAAAAAAATATGTTAAAAAAGTGGTCGATTTGGCTGAGCGTAGGCGTAGTTTGTTTTTTAGCGATCTTTTTGATAACCAAGCCTTTTCAGCAGTCTCTTGATTCGGAATTGACTAAAGAGGTGCTTTCCCAAACAGAAGTTGCGCCAAGTGTTTTTTCCTTGAGGAAAATTAGCCTGGAGAGACCGCTCAAGACTTCAAATTTTAACTTAAGCGGTATTCTGTATGACCAACAGAAACCTATGGCAATAATTAACGGACGTGTAGTTAGTGAAGGCGCGCTGATCGGCGGAGCGCAACTTTTAGAAATTCAGCCGAATCTGGTCCGGCTTTCCCTCAAAGATAAAGAGTTTACTTTAAAAGTTAAGTGACATATTGTTCATGTTAAATTTGCGCTAACTAAGTAGCTCTTTTGCCTTGGCATTGTTATCAGAAGCAAATACCAAAAGGCACTCGCAGCCGGCAGAACAAGTTGTGCCGTAGATATATTCCAGATTAATTCCTGCACTTTTAAGCTTATCCGCTGCTTCTTTTAGCACACTGACTTTATTAGGCAACTCCACCAGCACTACTTCCTGCTCACTTACTTGATATCCTTTAGCTGTCAAAAGTTCGTTAGCCCTTTGATTGTTATCAGTAAGCAGCCTGAAATTGGCTTTATCTCCTATGCTATAAGCATTAATAGCCTGGATATTTACTCCTGCTCCGGAGATGTCTGAACAAACCTCTACCAGCATCCCAACTTTGTTTTCGGTTACCGCTAATAGTTGCTTAGCCAATCTTACCTTAGCCATCTCTTTCACCTCCTTTTTTATTCATAATCACCCAGCGAAGAAACTTCAGACTTCATTCTTGATTTTATTGCTTTGGTGACAATTTGTTCAGGTATATTTTCTTTAACCACTACCCTGCCAATGCGTACAGGCAGGACAAAGCGGTTTTTGCCGTTGCTAAACTTTTTATCGTGGGCCAGGGCTGTGAGAATATCCTTCAATTTTAGGCCAGATATTTCTGCAGGCAGGCCGGCCCTGGCAATAAGAGCTTCTATTCGTTGCGCAATTTTCGCAGAAAGCATATTTAACTGCTTGGCTATGTCGCAGACTACCAGCATCCCTAAGGCCACAGCGTTGCCGTGAGGATAGTCCTGGGTATAACCCGCAGCTGCTTCCAGGGCATGTCCGGCGGTGTGTCCGAAATTCAAAATTATCCTTTTGCCTTTTTTGTCGGCTTCATCCTGCTCGACAATTTTAACTTTTATTTGGCTGCAGGTTTCTATAATGTGTTGCAAACCTTCTTGTTTTAGTTTTAATATTTGATCAAGGTGGTCTTCTAAATACTGGAAAAGCTGGCTATCGCAAATAACCGCATATTTAATAATCTCTGCTAAAGCCTGTTTTATTTGTGTTGCCTCAAGCGATTCTAAAAAACGCAGTTCACTTAAGACCATGCGGGGTTGATAGAAAGAACCGATTAAATTTTTTCCACAAGGCAAGTCAATAGCTACCTTACCACCGATGCTTGAATCCACCTGAGCCAACAAGGTGGTAGGAACCTGAACATAAGGAATGCCTCTTCTGTAAACAGAGGCGCAGAAGCCAGCTAAATCGCCGATTACTCCTCCGCCAAAGGCGATTACAAAAAGGCCCCTTCCCCTATCCAAATCAGCAAACCTTTCGATTAAATCAATACATTGCTGGGCAGATTTACTCTCTTCGCTATCAGGCACCTCTTCAATGTGCAGTTCAACTGGCGAGCCTTTAAGCGTCTTTTGCAACAAAGGCCCGTAGAGCCGGTTAATCGTGGGATTAGTAACTACTATAGCTAGTTTACCCAACTTTAGCTTTTTCAACTCAGTTTTAAGCTGAGACAGAACACCGACGCCAATGATAATCCGGTAACTTCTCTTTCCTAAATTAACTTTAACCTTTTTCATATACTTGCTCCCAACGTCCGGGCAAGAATTATTACCACAGGCCAGATAATCCTATCTAACAGCCCCAGCCATAAAAGGCCGATCAGAATAAGAAAGCCAAATCGCTCCAGCTGCATATAGGAAAGCGCCAGTTTTCGAGGTAAAAGACCCACGAGAATCTTTGAGCCGTCTAACGGTGGTATGGGAATGGCGTTAAAGACCGCCAGGATTAAATTAATGAAGATTGCGTAATTTAAAAATAACCAACCGTAGCTGTTGGGTGGAAAAAAGCCCATCTTTAGTAAGATAGAGAAGATAAAGGCCAATAAAATATTAGCTCCTATTCCCGCTACACTTACCCAGAGCATATCTTGTTTGGGGTGGCGCAGAAGAGCGAAATTTATTGGCACAGGCTTGGCCCAGCCAAACACTATTGGCGAACCCATTAATACCAACATTAACGGAAGAAGCACAGTCCCCATAGGGTCTATATGAGCCAGAGGATTAAGGGTAAGCCTGCC
>JAMXCY010000100.1 GCA_024543015.1 Candidatus Omnitrophota bacterium
TATGCGCTTCTTGGGCCTGCTCAGGCGTAGCAGTCTTACCTGTGCCAATAGCCCAAACTGGCTCATAAGCAATAATTACTGTTTTAACCTGTTCCGGCGTTATTCCTTTTAAGCCATTTTCCACGTGGTCCTTAATTACCTCGAAAGTTTTACCCGCTTCTCTCTGCTCTAATCTTTCCCCTACACATATAATAGGGGTCAATTTATTCGCCAATGCCGCCTTAGCCCTTTTATTCACACCTTCATTAGTCTCCCCAAAATATATTCTTCTCTCGGAATGGCCGACTATTGCATAAAGGCAGCCTAATTCCTTAAGCTGAAGCGAGGAAACCTCCCCGGTATAGGCGCCACTATCTTCCCAATGGACATTTTGCGCACCTAGCTGAATATTTGAACCCTGGATAATCTTGGCCACTTCTCCTAACACAGTAAAACTAGGACAGACTACTATCTCTACATCCTGGATATCCTTGAGTTGCTGTTTTAACCCACCGACTAACTCCCGGGCCTCTTTGAGTGTTTTGTTCATCTTCCAGTTGCCGGCGATTATGGGCTTACGCATCGTTATTCCTTGTCGTTGAGAACGGCTATTCCGGGTAAGGTCTTGCCTTCTAAAAATTCTAATGAGGCCCCGCCGCCGGTAGAAACATGACTCATTTTATCGCTTAATCCAAAGCGTGATACCGCCGCGGCGGTATCACCGCCACCAATAACAGTTGTGGCAGAAGATGCAGCCAGAAACTCGGCCACCTTGCGGCTGGCCCTGGCAAAAGGCTCCCACTCACAAACGCCTAAGGGGCCATTCCAGAATACTGTCTTAGCCTCTTCTAAAGCGGTAATAAAATTCTCGGTTGTCTCTGGTCCTACATCCAAACCCATCCACCCTTTAGGGATATCTTCGCCCGCAAGCTTATGTTGAGCATCAGCTGAAAACAGATCTGCCACTATGTGATCTGAAGGTAAAAGTATTTTTACACCGTGAGATTCGGCCTTAGATAAAATCTTTTTGGCTAAATCTAACTTATCCTCTTCTAATTTTGAGGAGCCGATTTCTTTGCCTTGGGCCTTTAGAAATGTATAGGCCATTCCTCCGCCAATAATAATCGCGTTTACTTTATTTAAAAGATGCATAATTACTTCTATTTTATCGGAAACCTTAGCTCCACCTAAAATTAAAGTAAAGGGCTTATCCGGGCTAGAAGTTACCTTGCCCAAAAATTCAATTTCTTTCTCTAATAAAAACCCGGCAGCCGCGGGTAAATAATGGGCAACGCCTTCTGTAGAAGCATGGGCCCGATGCACACTGCCAAAGGCATCGCTGATATAAACTTCTCCCAATGCTGCCAATTCTTTTGCGAATGTCGGATCGTTATCTGTTTCTTGCTTATGGAAACGTGTGTTTTCTAAAAGCAACACTTCTTTCTCTTGCAAACTATCTACTAGCTGTTTAACGCCCTCACCTATGCAATCATCAGCCATCTTGACTTCCTGAGCTAATAGCTCCCCCAAGCACTTAGCAATCGGCTTTAGGCTAAATTCGGGGCTTTTCTTGCCTTTGGGCCGGCCCAAATGGCTGATCAGAATTAACCTGGCATTGTTTTCTAAAGCATATTTAATTGTAGGTAAAGATGCTTTAATACGAGCGTCATCAGTAATCTGCTGGTTTTCATTTAAGGGTACATTAAAATCCACCCGCATCAATATCTTCTTGCCCCGGATGTCTATATCTTTAATTGTCTTTTTGTTCATCTTTATGCTTTTTGGGTCATATACTCAATCAAGTCTACCACGCGGCAGGCATAGCCCCACTCGTTGTCGTACCAGGAAATAATCTTGACCATATTCCCCAGGACAAAGGTCTGTTCCAAATCAACAATTGCAGAAGCGGGATTGCCTTTAAGATCCACCGAAACCAAAGGCTCTGCGGAGACTTCCAGAATTCCCTTTAATTTCCCGGAAGCGGCATTTTTAAACGCTTTATTCACTTCCTCTTTATTGGTTTCTTTATCCACCTGCATCACTACATCAACTATGGAAACTGTCGGCGTAGGTACACGGATGGCCAGGCCGTCCAATTTTCCTTTGAGTTCCGGAATAACCAGGCCTACGGCCTTGGCTGCGCCGGTTGTGGTAGGAATCATATTCAGTGCAGCAGCGCGCGCCCGACGCAAATCTTTATGCGGCAGGTCCAAAATCTTCTGGTCGTTGGTATAGGAATGGATGGTAGTCATCAGGCCTTTTTGCACGCCAAAGGCATCTTTAATCACTTTAACTACCGGGGCAATACAGTTAGTGGTACAAGAGGCATTAGAAACGATATTATCTGTCTTTGGATCATAAGTCTCTTCGTTTACTCCCAAGACAACTGTTTTGACCTCTCCTTTTGCCGGAGCGGAAATTATAACCTTTTTGGCGCCGGCAGTTAAATGCATCTGGGCCTTTTCTTTTTCACGAAAGATACCTGTTGACTCAATTGCAATATCAACTCCCAGCTCTTTCCAGGGAAGCTTGCCGGGGTCTTTTTCTGATAATACCTTAAATTCCTTTCCGTCAACAGAAATGCCGTCTGCTTCAACTTTAATCTGGTTAGGCAAAATTCCAAAATTAGAATCGTATTTCAGCAGGTAGGCTAAAGTTTTTGCATCGGTAATATCATTTACCGCTACGATTTTGATGTCTCTTGCGCCTTTTGCCAACGCTGCACGAAAAACGAGTCTGCCAATTCTGCCAAAACCATTAATCCCAACCTTCACTGCCATTTTTTACTCCCTTTTTTCTTAAAACTTTTAAACTATTTTCGCTTTCCTTAAATACTTCGCCGCAACCTCGGGTGAGGTGGGATTGATATAAAACCCTGAGCCCCATTCAAAGCCGGCGATACGCATCAGTTTAGGCATAATCTCAATATGCCAGTGGTAATCTTCCCTTTCCTGCTCTTCAATTGGTGAGGTGTGAATAATGAAGTTATAAGGTACATCACCTAAAACACGCTTTATTCTTAATAGTATTTCCTTTAAAATCCTGGCTAATTCAATTACATCTTCGGTTTGAATGAAACTAAAATCTGAATGGTGCTCTTTGGGTAAGATCCAGACTTCAAAAGGAAAACGGGAGGCAAAAGGGGAAAACGCCAGAAACCTTGAATTTTCACAAATCAGTCGTTCGTTTTCGCTCTGCTCCTGGGCCAGCATATCACAAAAGATACATCTTTCTTTATATTCGTAATATTTACTGGCCCCCGCAAGTTCTTCATTCACATTTTTGGGAACCATCGGAAGAGCAATTAACTGCGAGTGGCTGTGCGCAAGGGAAGCCCCGGCGCTAAAGCCATGATTTTTAAAGATCATAATGTAACGAAAACGTTTATCACCATGTAAATCCACGCTGCGGTCCCGATAACTCCAGATTACTTTTTCTACCTCGTGATCCAGTAAATCCGCAAGGCTCTTAGTGTGATCGGGGGTTTCAATAATCACCTCGTGTGCCCCCACCCCATTGGAGAAGTCAAACATTCCCAGGCCCTGACGGTTTAGTTCTCCTTCTATCTTTAAGGCAGGGAATTTGTTGGGTACAACTCGAGTTGACCATCCCGGGGAGTTGGCCTTTGTCGCTCCTTCTCTGTGGGCCTGGATTTCAGGCGGGGTCATGCCTTCATGCCCATAACAGAAGGGGCAAGTGCCTTTTTTATCCGGCAAGGTTTCAATATCAAAGTCCTTCGGTGCGTAGGGCTTATCCGTAAATACAATTACCCATCTACCTGCAACTGGATCTCTTCTTAACTGGTCCATAAACTAGCCTTTAAATTTTGGTTTCCCGTAAGATTTTGGCGGCTGCTTCGGGAGATATGGGGTTAAGGTAAAATCCTGTACCCCATTCAAAACCGGCAACACGGGTTAAGCGCGGCATAATCTCTATATGCCAGTGATAATCTTGTTCTACTGTTTTCCAATAACCTGCTTTGTGACGGCGAAACGGCGCCGTGTGCAAAATATAATTATAAGGCGGGTCATTTAAGGCTACCTTTAATTTGAGCATAACTCTTTTGATGATTCCCGCTAAGTGCCGACGGTGTTCCGGCTTGATGCTAAAGAAATCG
>JAMXCY010000101.1 GCA_024543015.1 Candidatus Omnitrophota bacterium
CTCTCAAGCTTCGCCCTAATTTTACAATCTCGGCTTTGGTCTTATTAATCAAGGGGGCAAATACCTGAATATCTCTGGATTTGGTCCCTGTTTTGATCACAGTCTTAAAGGCGCGATAAAAGTCTGGGCGGCAATCAGGGTAGCCGGAGAAGTCGCGCGCGTTTGCCCCGATAAAGACAGCCTTGGCCTTTATTGTCTCCGCGTAAGAAAGAGCAAAGCTTAAGAAAATAATATTGCGTGCCGGCACATAGGTCGAAGGAATGCCCCTGCTGCGTTTGGGAATTACAAGGTTTTTATCAAGAAGACTGGAGCCACGCCAGGGAAAACTGATTTTAGAGACAAAGTATTTGCATTTTGCCTGGCGGGCTATTTTTTTTGCTGATTCTATTTCGCGGTAGTGTTTCTGCCCGTAATCGAAAATCAAGCAATGGGGGATATACCCGCTTTTTTTTGCCAGGTAAAGGCAGGTTGTTGAATCTATACCACCGGATAAAAGTATTATTGCTCCTTTAGACATTTTCGCTATTCTCCTCGTTAAAGATAGCACAAGAGGTTTCGGTTTCCCAGACCAAAACTTCTTTAAGCACGATGGTTTTGCCTTTGAACAACTTCTTAAGATTAGAGTAAATAAACTCGGCAATCTTTTCCGAAGTGGGATTGTTTTTCTTAAAATAAGGTAATTGATTTAAATGGCTATGATCTAGCTCTTTGATAACCTTCTCTAATTTTTTCTTCAGCTCCCTAAAATCGCAAACCATGCCCAGTTTATCTAACCTCCGGGAAACTAGTTTAACCTGCACCTTCCAGTTGTGGCCGTGAAGCTGCTCACATTTTCCTTGATACCCGCGCAAATTATGCGCGGCACTGAAATAAGATTCTATTGCTACGCCATACATCGCTAGACCTTCTGTACGGATTTTATCCGCTTTCCTAAAAACCTGCGGCCTACTTTTTTAAATACAGCCGGTTCATCGGATACATAGAAACTGCATTCGCCTGCTTTTTTTACCTGGTTTGCCTTAAGCTGGGATTTCTCCAGGATTCTCCTGGCCTCGCAGGCTGTTTCTCTGGCCGAATCTACAAACTTAATATTTTTACCCATAACTTTCCTGATTACTTTCTTCAGTAGAGGATAATGCGTGCAGCCTAAAATTAAGGTATCGATATCCTTCTTAATCAGGGGCCCTAAGTATCTACGGGCAACTTTTAAGGTTACTTCATTGCCTGTCCATCCCTCTTCGGCCAAAGGAACAAAAAGAGGACAGGCCTGGACAAAAGATTGCGCAGTGGATTTGATTCTTTTTATCTGGCGCTGATAACAGCTGCTGCCTACGGTGGCCCGAGTTCCGATAATACCGATACGCCCGTTTGGAGAAATCTGCACGGCCTTTTTCACCGCCGGAGCGATTACTCCCAGAATCGGCACATTGAACCTTCTTCTTAATGTGGCCAAGGCCAAGCTTGATGAGCTATTGCAGGCTACGATAATAAATTTAACACTGAATTTAAGCAGGAATCTTACATTTTCTGAAGAGAACTTAATGATTGTCTGAGCAGATTTATTTCCGTAAGGGAGTCTGGCCGTATCCCCGAAATAAATAATATCTTCGTGGGGCAGCTCTTTGATAATTTCCCTAACTACAGTTAAGCCTCCAATTCCCGAATCAAATATTCCTATAGGCCTGTTTCTTTTTGCCATGGTTAATAACGCGCGGTACGTCCTTGCCTTACCTTACGGTTATATTGAACAATTCCGTTGGCAATCCCTTGAGCAATTTTATCCCGATAGGAGCCAGTCCTTAATCTTTGCTCTTCCCGGGAATTACTGATAAAGCCCACTTCAATTAAAATAGCCGGTACATTTGTCTGTAAGACATAAAAGCGCGCCGGTTTTTTACCTCTATTTCTTTGTGAGAGATTTCTACTGAGACTGCGCGAAACTTCTTCGGCCAGCTCAATGGAGCTTTTTCTGTCGTCTCTGAATAGCAGGTGCCAGATAATCTGCTCTGTATCTGGGCCGGAATATTTTTCCTTAAGGTCTAAGTTATAATTCTTGGCTACACGAACAGCGCGTTTATTATCATCCACAGCTTCAGAAAGGTAAAATACCTCTACGCCGGAAATCCACTTTGAGCGCGAGGCATTGGCATGGATACTAATGAAAAAATCCGCTTTTTTTACATTGGCAACTCTGGAACGCCGGGAAAGAGAGAGAAATTCATCGCGCGCCCTGGTCAAAATAACATTGATCCCCAGGTTGTTTAGTTTTCTTTTTAGCCTTTTAGCGATATCTAAAACTACGCCTTTCTCTTTCAGGCCCTTTCTGCCAATGGCCCCGGGGTCTTTGCCTCCGTGGCCGGCATCGATGACCACAGTTTTAATCGGTAAGTCTCTAATTCTAGCCGCGATGGTCCCCTTTGCGATGGGTTCCTGTTTAAAAAATGAGCTGAGTGTTTTTCGGGCAAAGGTTTGCGGAATGAACAGATCGCCATGATAAAATTTAGCCTCTTTGTCCATGGTCCGGACTTGTTCGTTTAACAAGGCAATAGAGCTCTGCGCCATTACCTTTAGTTCTTCCCCGTCTTTGGCAAGAATCAGCTTTTTGGCGATGGAGTCCCACTGGTAATCCAAGCCATATTCCTGAGAGAGCGATTTAGCCGAAACGTAGCGCGCCCCATCAATGGTTGCTCTTTCCCAATCTCGCCCCGGACGCATGGTCGCGCACCCAGTTAGCACAAAAGAAAGAACACAGAGAACAGAGAATAGTAAAAATGCCTTTTTAAATTTTAATTTTTCAATTTTCATTTTACAATTTATTAAGATGGTGGACCCGGTCACAACCAATTCGAACTGCGGCTGAAATCCAGGCTCACATCAAAATCCTACCTGCAAAGTACCCCTATTTATACCAGAAATTAGCCCAAAAAGCAACTGAATTGTACTTATTGGGGCTGTCTTACACCAAGATAAGCAAAATCTTAGGAATTGACCACAAAACAGCCATTAAGGCAGTATTACAAAACAAACGCGAAAGGAGGTAGGGTTATGTTTAGCTTCCGAGAGCTACTATCCCCCAAACCCAGATATATCTGGGCCCGAGTCCGCATATTGCACAAAACAAAAAAGGCCATTCTTGTATATAATGGCCAAAAAATCTGGATACCGAAGTCGCAAATATACGGGATACGCTTAAGGAAGAATGTTTTTGAGATTTACGTTAGAGAAGGGGTGGTTGGGTAATATTCGGGACTTTAAATTGGCTCCCCGCATTGGACGAGTTTCGCAACTGGTGTATGACAGAGGAGTTCATATTTATTTCCTAACAATAATCGCATCTATATATAGAAGTCAACTTGACAAAAAGTACTATATATGGTACTATTTGATTGCTGTTTCGCAGGGTTGACAAGACTCGTGGCGAGCAGTATTCGAGCCACAGAGCGGATTGCTGGTGGACACATCATAAGTTTTATAGTGCTTATGATTTCCCTCGCTATTTGTTCAACGCACGACCATTCACCCGTCGAGTGTAACATGCAACTAAACATATCTTACTCGATGGTAGTGAGATTTATAACATGGTCAAGCGCGTTCATGGCACGCCGACGCAGCAGGCGAATCAAAAGTCAGCTCCGTGCACGGTCAGGTTTGTTTTCGGTAAGTGTATTTAAGCTTCTGAAAGTGAAGCTCAGTGCGAGGTTATTCGACGGGGTAAGCGATGAAGGACGCCTGAATGCAAAGGAGGAAGAAATGCAATTATTTTGTTTCGCAGGGTTGACAAGACTCGTGGCGAGCAGTATAATTGCCACCGAGCGGATTGCTGGTGGACACATCATAAGTTTTTATAGTGCTTATGATTTCCCTCGCTATTTGTTCAACGCACATCTCTCAATTTTGAGTTGCATGTTACACTGGCGTGCCAGAAAGATAGACTCAATACGAGAGAGACTCTATTGTGAAGAAACCTTTACTGCAAAAAGTTAAAACATTAAATAACCTGCGCCGTTCTTGGACAGATTTAAATAAGTCAAGACCTTTGTCTCGCGGCTTATCTTCTGAAACAATTCATTCCTTTGGGTCAAATCTTGAAATAAAT
>JAMXCY010000102.1 GCA_024543015.1 Candidatus Omnitrophota bacterium
TACAGGGTTAACTTTAACTTTTGCCTTGTCTTGGTCCATCTCAAAGACATCCCCGCAATCATCTGCACATAAACCGCAGCCTACACAGAGCTCTGCGTTTACTTGGACCTTCATCCTTTTCCTCCTTTCCGCCTTCTTTTGTGTGTATAAATTTTCCCCATTTTTTTCTCTTGTTTCAGAACGTAATCTATATATCGAGAGAGATCCCCTTCCCCATTCTTTAAAAAAGCGCGAAAGAAAATCCCGGTTCCATATTGACTTTTAGTTAAACCTAAATGATGTGACCTGAAGGCGAACCCTTGACAATTAATTTGTCTGTTTTTAATATCTGCATTAGTAGTGGCGGGAATCTTTATTTTAATCTCTAAGCTGGTTCCGGTAGGGATTTCTTTATCGATTTCTATATATGTACCTAAAATACTCACATTTTTGGTCTGAGCCGCTACTTTTTCTTTATTATATGCTATTTCGATAGGTATGGCAACATCAATCCTTCTACGTCTTCTTCTTTCTTTTGCGCGGGTGGCCATCTTTTATTATTCAGCCCTATAATTGGGGGTATCTTTGGGAATTAACTCGGCTAGATTATTTAATAAATACTTAAAGCCTCCTTTTGCCGATGTGCTTTTGACCAGATAACCCAGATTGCTAACATCTTTAAAAACATAAGGGCCCTTCATTGTGAATACAATTACAGCGGGTTCGCCTATCCCGGCTCCGTAGTCTATAAAAGTCGCTTTTTCTAATGAGATCTCCAGCCTGTCAATGAGAAATTTGGGGCGCACCTCTTCTTTGCTTCTTTTAACCTTTCTCTGGGTGGAGCTAGTGGCGGAGTCTTTCTTTGACGGCTCAAGGCTGGCTTTCTTTTTCTTGAAAGATGATAGATTAGAAGTCCCCTTTTCATCTCTGATTATATTGACTTCGCCGATATCTACTTTTACCTGCCGCAGGTGAAACCCTCTTTTTAAAGAGCCTAAGAGGTCATATTCTATGGATATTTCTTTGGCCTTAGCCAGGGTTTTATTTTTAAATCCGGGAGGATTAAATAAGGTTACCCCGCGCAGATATAAGCTGCTGTTTAAGATGTCCAGATGTAAGTCCTCGATAGATAATTCTAATCCTGTGGCTTTGGATGCGGCGCTATAGATTAGAAAGCGGCAAAGCGAATGACGAAAAAAGGCCAATGTCAGTACGATTAGCAGGATTAAAACTAAACAAATTTTTAGTGATTTTTTAAACATTCTATAAAGTAGTTAAAAAAGATAGTAACCTTTGCGGCTATGCAAAAATAGACGATATGCCGGCATACGGATTATCCTGGTAATTGGTGAGTTTAAACGGATCTTCTGAAGCCAGGAGGTCCTTTTCTGAGCGCAGATTCCCCGCTGCGACCGTAAAATGAAGTTGATTAAATATTCAACTTCACTGGAGCCGGCCTCGTTTTTTAATTGCTGCAGAGCTTGTTTGACATTAAGCCCGGATTTATAAAGTAGCTTAAAGGCCCTTTTTATTTCGCTTCTGGCTTGCAGCGAAATACTTCCTCGTTTTAAGCCCAGAGAATTTATTGCCCAAACAGAGGAGTCTCCCTTGGCTATCATGTAGGGAGGCACATCTTTGGCTATTCGCGCCAATCCCCCGATCATGGCAAATTTTCCTATCCGGCAGAACTGATGTATGGTGACATTTCCGGAAACGAAGGCATGATCTTCTATAGAGGCGTGTCCAGCTACCAATGTGCCATTACAAATTGTTACATAGTTGCCAATGGTGCAGTCATGAGCTATGTGCGAGAAGCCCATAAAATAGTTGTCGTTGCCGATCAATGTTGCTTTTCCCTTTTGGCTTGAACGATGCACTGTAGTATATTCTCTGAAGATATTTCTTTTACCGACAATCAGTCTACCTTCGGTACTTGAGGCTTGGCGTATTTGAGGTAAATGGCCTAGGATTACTCCCATGTGGATTTGGCAATCATTGCCGATAGAGGTGTGCTCTAAAATGTGGGCGTGAGAGGAAACCTTTACTCTTTGGCCGATCTCTACATCATCCTCAATAATTACATAAGGCCCAATTTCTACATCTTTGCTTAATTTAGCTCTTTTACCGACGATTGCTGTGGGATGAATGGCCATTTACTATCTTTCCCAGAGACTGGGTTTCTTTTTAAGCAAACCCAGAAAGGTCTTGACGATCAGGGGGTCGAGTTGGCTACCAGAAGCATCTCTTAATTCAGATATAGTCTTTTCTTCAGGGAGCGGCTTTCTGTAGGGTCTTTCGGAATTCATGGCATCAAAAGTATCGGCCACTGCCAAAATCCTTGCCCCCAGAGGTATCTCCTCGTTTTTTAAGCCATCCGGGTAGCCCTTGCCATCAAATCTTTCGTGGTGATGGCAAATCATTTCCTTTTCCTTTGTTAAGAACTTCAAGGGCTCCAGTATCTCTGTTGCTCTTCGGGGGTGTTTCTTGATAGCTGCCCACTCTTCTTCATTGAGCTTATCGGGTTTATGCAGAATTACGTCACTAATACCAATTTTACCGATATCGTGCAGAATTCCTGCTCGCTCGATTATTCTGCATTCTTCTTCCGAGTATCCTAACTCTTGAGCTATTTCTAAGGCGCAGCGGGTAACTCTTTTAGAGTGGCCGCGCACATAGTGATCTTTGGCTTCTTCAGTTAAGACCAGGGTGGAAATGGTGGCAATTTCTGCATGTTGAAGCTGCCCCTGTGCTTTTATTAAAGCTGTATTTATTTTTTGCAATCTATACCTGTCTCTGAGCTCTTGAACCCAAAGATAACCCACTAGAATCAAGACTACTCCCAGGAGAATCTCATTAGATACTATATCGGTCTCAGGATAGTGAGATAAGGCGTAGATGTGGAAGAAGGTCAAGGAGAATATAGTTGCTACCAACCAAAGTTTAAATGTATTGCTGATATGAGAGCCCTGGATTTTTTGTTCACCCATCTAGATGCCCTTCCTTTCCTGTCTGTGGAGCTTTTAAGCCAATCTTATGGGCGATATCATAAAATTCGCGACGAGATATTTTAGCTAAGCTTTTATGTCTTCTCTTCAATTCCTCATTAAACTTAATGCAGCTTTCTTGCATAAACCGATGTGTTTGTTTACGCCCGCCAAATATGTAAAAATTTTTACCTCGGGTAATACGCTTGTGCCCATCTTGGGCGTCAAAGCCTAAACCTAAAATAAAGCTGTTATCTTTCATTGGCCTTTCCTCAAGTTAAATTATTCTATCACAGCCAGGGCCGGTTTTCAAGCGCCAACTTTGCGGGGGTCCTCTACCCCTTGAAAAAGAATGTATCCGGAAAGCATGAATAAAAACACTGAAACAATTGCTATCCGGTATTTAAAGACCCCTAGTCCCGCAAAAGCCCAGGTTGTAATTATTCCCCAAACCGATGTTCCTAAAATAAAAGAAAACATATGCAACAAACCTAACAGACCGAACATCTGGCCAATCTTCTCTTTGGGGCTAAGCTCTATTAACATTGTGCGCGCAGAAACCCAAGTACCACCCAGGCAAATTCCCGCCAACGGACCAACCACCCAGAACATCCAGCGTGATACGCTGATTGCGGCCAAAAATATAGCCAAACACCAGAGCTTAATTACCAGATTTAAGGTCTCCCTTGAACCCCATCGGTCGGTAAGATGGCCAAAGAAATAGGAGCCAAACATGGCAAAAACGGTTGATACCGACATAAAATAAATAATTTCTGTAACGCTAAAATTCATCACCCGGTTGGCGTAAACGCCCATATAGATTATAATGGTATTGACTGCATTGAGACACAAGAAAACAGAGAGGAGAAATCTGGTTAGGGAGCGATTTTGGCGGATTTGAGAGAGGCTCTTGAGCAATCTTGAGAAAGTAGGCTTCATTTTTAGTTCAACCTTAGGGATGTATGGGTGGGGTAAATCTTTAATAAAAATGAATGCCGGCAGTGCAAAAAGCAAAAAAAGTGCTGCGCTGGGAATAAAGGTAGCCTGTTTTCCTCCAAGCTCAATAAATGGTTTGACCAAGAAGAGCCCTAAAATTGCTCCTAAGTAGCCTAGGCT
>JAMXCY010000103.1 GCA_024543015.1 Candidatus Omnitrophota bacterium
CCAACTTTATATGAAGCACTCTACTGGCTCTTACTATGCAGGAGCTAAAGCCAAAAGGCGAATGCACCCTGACCAAGCAATTGAGATTTTTCCGACCGTTAAGGCTCTTCAGCCATACGCTCTTCACTTCTTGATCTAAGTCAATTTCATAAAAATCGTAGCCGAAGCTAGAGATGCTGGAAGTCTTCCTTTGTTGCTCTGTCAGTTTGGAGATACTAACAGGGTTTAGCTCATTTTCTGCCTCAGTTGAAAGAGAAGAAATCTTGTATAGATAGAGAGAAAAATTACGCAGCAGGTTGTCAAGCGGAACATTTAAGGTCTGGGCAACAAGTTGCATCGCCTCTTGATTAGAATAAGTTTGAGGGTCGATCTGTCTGAACTTAACAGAAATCTCTTCTATTTTTTCCATGCCGAAGTTCTTGTGCAGATACTGCCAGAACAGGGCAAAGTCGTATTTGCGCTGACTCAGTGGCTCATCAGGATAGTTCAAGAAATAATTAGCCCCTGCTTTATAAACCTGAATTATTCTACCGCGCTGTTCTCGAAAGCCGGCAGAGAAAAATTCTTGCTTATAACCCACCAGGGTCTCAAAATACCTGGCCAGGCCTTCTGTGTACCAATCCCAACGATGAGAGGTAAACGAAGTCTTACCGTGAAATCCACCTTGCATATTCCGATTATAGGAAAAGGTAATGATATGCAAAAGTTCATGGGCAAAACTAGCCTTTAGTTCTAGTTCGGGATGTTCAATATTATATTTTTTGCGATAACTCCGGTAATCTGCGGGAATAAAAATCTTGGCCTTGTATTCCAAACCGCCTTGAGGTGTTAAGACCGCAAAAGGAGATTTGACATTGGCAATATAGATATCAATAGTTTTGTCGCTATCATAAGCAAAAAGGTTATCCGACTGAGCAAAGGTATAGCCGACACGGTTAAAACCTTGATTAAAAACAATCTCTCTGTAGGCTGTAGAGGCTGCTTCTAACGCTTGACTGGCATAAGCGTCCTCTATCCCTTTTAGCCCTTCCGGCAGATGCACCTTTAAAATAACCCCGTCTTCTAGCCTCACCTGAAGCGGTTTTGGGCTTGCCTGGCTTTGAGCAGGATATACCGCTATTATAAGGATTATTATAGTGCAGCATATTCCTATTTTATATTTTAAGGTTCCCAACATCCGGCATCAACCTCTTTTTGAATCGATTGCACATAAAAAAACCCTATTCTTTCTACACCCCCTCCGTGAAAGAATAAGGCTAATCTAACGGCAACTGACTACCATACTCACCACTAATTTTTCAGCATTGATTATAGGTAAAAATTAGTGCTGAGTTTAGGTTCTTAAGCTTTGCGGCCCCACTCTTTCAAGTGGTTTGCCTTTATCGTGCTCCTAATTGTCAAAAAACGCTATCAAACGCCATTTCCCGGCGTTCGGTTAGAGTATAGCACATATTTAGCCCTAATTCAAGGCCTAAACTACCCTTAACGCCATAATGGTGATATCGTCATGCTGGAGGGCGCTTCCTACAAAAGCCCTAATTGTCCCCTTCAAGGCCTGAATGGCCTGATGACTAGAAAGGCCCTTCTTGTCTTTAAGGGCCTGGATAACCCGTTCTTCGGTGATTTCTTGGCCCTTTTTATCTCTGGCTTCAGTGACCCCGTCTGTGTAAAGAAGGAGCATATCCCCTTGAGCTACATTAAGCTGGCTCTGGGTAAACTCTGCTTCCTCCATCAGGCCTATGGGTATTCCTTCACTAACTTCAATTTTTTCAATGAGTTGTGAGCTACGAAAGAGCAGAGGCGGAAGGTGTCCGGCTGAGGCCAGGCTAATTTGGCGCCTGGCAGGATCATATACAACATAGGCCATCGTGACAAAAAGCCCGGATTTTGAGTCGCGGCTGATATGCTGATTCAACTTGGTTAGAGTTTCAGCCGGCGAAGAGGTGCTGGTAGCAAAATTACGAAACTGGCTAATTACCTGAGCCATAAAAAGTGCCGCCGGAACGCCTTTTCCGGAGACATCGCCAACCATCAGTCCCACCCGCCCATCGGAAAACTTAACAAAATCATAGAGGTCACCGCCAACATGGTGGGCAGTATCCATCTCCACAGAAATATCCGTCCCTGGAACTCCTGCAGGCACCTGCGGCAAAAAACTCCTCTGGATATCGCGGGCAATAGAAAGCTCTTTTTCTAAAAGTTCACGGCTGTGTAACTCTTTAATATAGCGAAAAATATTTGTGCTCAGATAAACCGAAAGGCAAGCCATGATTGGGAAAAACAAGTCTATCCATAAGCCGGCTAAAAGAAACAATAAAAATCCTGCAGCCACAAACAAAACCAAAAGGCCCAACTGACATAAGATGCCGATAAGCGGTCTGGTCTTAAAACTGAGTAAGATTGTGGCTAAACAAAAAAGATACAGGATAACTAAATTAGCCAAGCGTCCCGGGCGCCTTAAAAAGTTTCCGGTGACAATGGAATTAAAGAGATTGGCCTGCAACCCCACCATTGGATAAACCGGCTCAAGGGCGCTGGGACTAAGGTCGGCTGTGCCGGTGGCGGTTAAGCCCACAAAACAGACTTTATTTTTTAACTCTGCTAATTTAGGAGGTAAATCCTGTTCCGGCTGCCTGTTAGCATAATCAATCAGGATATCACCGTAAGAGTAATGCTTAAAGGTTTCTTTCCAGCCTCCGGCAAGGTTAACTAGGGTAGCTGCTTCCCGGTCAATAGGGATGCGCCGAACCTGACCCAGTTGCACATACTTTCCCGGAAAGAACTTAATTTCTTCAGGCCTGATGTTTAAATAATCGCAGGCTGCCCTGAAGGAGAGCTGAGGCATAAACTGACTCCGGTAATCGATAAATAGAGGAATCCTGCGCCGTTTTCCGTCACTATCGGTAAGGACATTGGCGTGTCCTATACCTTTGGCTACCTCGGCCAGCTGAGTCAGAAGTTCGGCATCAAACTCCTCGGCCCGCCAGAAGCCGCCTTTTTTCTGTTTGAGGCCAAGCGCATAAGGATAGTAAACATTGTCTGCCTGTCTAGTTGCCTCTACTAATAATGCATCAGCCTTTGTGGGTTCGCTGAAAAATACATCAAAGATGACTGTGCTCGCCCCGCAATCAGAAAGAATTTTAATTACAGCAGCATGATAATCCCTGGGTAAAGGCCAAAGCCCGAGATTGGCCAGGGTATCATCGGCAATCTCGATAATAGCAATCTGGGGATTTACTTCTTGTAGGGGGCGGGACTTAAAACGCAGGTCTAAGAGAATAAGCTCATAGGTGTCCAGAAGACGAAAGTAAGAGATGGCTCCTATAACTAAGCTTAAGATAATGAAAAGGCAAGTTAAGCGAGTGGTTTTCTTCTGCATTTAGGCAGATCTTGCACTACTGTTGTTTATTTGCTTTTTCGGCTTTGAGTTTCTGGGATTTGCTCTTGCGGATCAGTTTCCAGGGATGCCATTTAACGTCCTCGCTAAAGGCCTTGAAGTTTTCCGATGTCTGCACCAGGTTCTTCAGCATCTTATTCAGATCTTCCCGATGTACCACAATAATTTCGTTTACGCCGGTGCTCAGTTTACGCACCTCGGTAATTGTCAGGTCTAAATTCTCGGCAATCCGCTCACTCTGCTCAATAAACTTTGCGGTGTCAAAAGGCTCCCGGCCAATAATGATGCTTTCGGGAGGCAAAAATGGCGATTCAGGCGAACCGGCAGTCAATTCCATATATTTTTCTCCCATTAACCCTAAGCTAGTTACAAAGGCCTGGGAGTCCTGGCGGACCCTGGCATTTTCATCAAGCCAGAGCGTAAGTAAAACGTGTGTACCGTCTTCTCCATAGATAAGCTTAAGGCCCTGAACCTTACCTGCTTCTACCCCCGAAAGCCGCACCGGGGCATTCTTTTCTATACCGCTGGAGTTAATAAAGGCGACTTTCAGTTCATAGCCGCTCTTGCTAAAAGAAAACTTACTCACCTTAAAGGTTAAAGCCAGAAGAGAAGTTAAAGCCACAACCACCAAAAGACCGATCTTAAAA
>JAMXCY010000104.1 GCA_024543015.1 Candidatus Omnitrophota bacterium
CTATCTCAATGAGGTGCGTTCTTTGCCCCTTAATCTTCGCTCCCATTTTACCTAAGAAATTAGCCAAATCTACTATTTCCGGCTCGCAGGCAGCATTTTCGATTACTGTCCTGCCGGGGGTAAGCGTAGCCGCCATCATCACATTGGCGGTAGCCAAGACTGATGAACCAAAAGGCCCGCCTAAATAAATGCTGTTTCCTCTTAATTTCTTTCCTTCTGCGTAAATGTATCCGTGGTCGATTTTAACCTTTGCGCCTAATTTCATTAATCCCTTAAGATGCAAATCGATAGGCCGTGGCCCAATTACGCATCCTCCCGGTAAAGATACCCGCGCAACAGCACGTTTAGCCAGAAGTGGCCCTAATACACATATTGAAGCCCGCATCGTGCTCACCAGTTTGTATGGCGCGGTGTCTCCTTTGTAGTTACCCGGCCAAACAGTAACTTGGGCCTTCTGCATCTGCACGCGTACCCCCAAGCTGCGCAAGATTTTAACCATTGTCTGCACATCGCACAAAGGAGGAACGTTACTGATCAGGCATTTCTCATTTGTAAGCAAAGTAGCTGCCAATATAGGCAGTGCGGCATTTTTAGCACCGCTTAGTTGCACAGTACCGGAAAGTTTCCTTCCGCCTTCAATAAGTAGTTTATCCATTTTTACCTTATTTTTTCGGCAACCATTACTCTTTCTATCGCATGATAATCTTTGATTACTCCAGTTAAAGCAAATCTTCCACTTTGACTGAAAATCTCTCTTATGCGCTGCCCCTGATTATCGCCGATTTCTAAAGCAAGGGCTCCCCCGCTCTGCAAGTAATTAGCGGCTTCAGCGATAATCTTGCGGTAATAAAATAACCCGTCTCTTCCGCCGTCTAAAGCCTCCTTTGGCTCATAATGCAATTCCCGAGAAAGCTGCGGGATTTGATCTGTGTCAACATACGGGGGATTGCTGACAATTAGCGAAAAGCAAGCCTTATTTTTAAAGGCGCCAAACAGATCGCTTTTAACCAAGTAAATCCTCACTTCATTTAAGCGGGAATTTTCTTGTGCTAATTGTAAAGCAGAATCAGAAATATCACAAGCAAAAATATGGGCCTTCTCTAGATGCCTAGCAATACTTATGGCAATATTGCCGCAACCGATGCCTAGATCTAAGATTTTAAGTGGCAGGTGGCAGGTAGCAGGTAGTAGATTTAACACTGTTTCTACTAAAATCTCTGTTTCAGGACGAGGAATAAATACTCCGGGTTTAAGCTTAAATTTTAAACCCATAAATTCTGATATACCTAAGAGATACTGTAAGGGTAACCCCTTGACCCTTTCATTTAAAAGCTGCCAGTAATCCAGGGCTTCGTCTTGCTGCACTTCAAAATTGTCCAGATAAAGTTCTACACGAGGACAATTTAAAATATGTGAAAGAAAAATTTCGCTTTCGCGCAAGGAATTGTTTATGGCTCCTGCGGCTAAATACTCAGAGCCTAAATTGACTAAACTTACCCTGTTTTCCATATTTTAAGCCTTTGCTTCCTCTCTTGGTCAATCAGACCATTGACTATTTCATCAAGGTCGCCGTTTAAAATTGCATCTAATTTATGTAAGGCAAGTTTTATTCTGTGGTCGGTTACCCGACTACTGGGAAAATTATAAGTGCGTATCTTTTCGCTGCGGTCGCCGGTACCTACCTGAGCTCTACGCTCGCGGCTGATTTTGCTTTGTTGTTCCGTTTGCATTTTATCTAAAAGCCTGGCCCGCAAAACACGCATTGCTTTAAATTTGTTTTTTATCTGTGAGCGCTCATCCTGGCAGCTAATCACTATTCCAGTTGGCAGGTGTGTCAATCTTACCGCCGAATCAGTGGTATTGACGCTCTGCCCGCCGTGCCCTGAGGAACGAAAGACATCTATCCTGATATCTTTGGAGTCTATTTTCACCTCTACCTCTTCAGGTTCAGGCAAAACTGCTACCGAAACTGCCGAGGTATGAATGCGTCCTGAGGCCTCTGTAGCCGGCACACGCTGCACACGGTGTACGCCACTTTCGTATTTTAGTTTTTTAAAAGCGTCTTTGCCCTGAAGAGAAAAGATAATTTCCTTAAAACCACCTATTGCTGTAGGTCGAGAACTCATTACTTCCATTCGCCAGCCAGCGCTTACGGCGTATTTACTATACATCCGGTACAGATCAGCCGCAAATAAAGCTGCTTCTTCTCCTCCGGTCCCCGCCCTGATTTCCACAATAATATTTTTATAGCAGGAGGCGCCTTCTTCCTCAAGGAGCATCTCTTCCAGTTGGTCTTTTAGTTTTTGACTTTTTTGGTCCAGTTTTGATAATTCCTGCTGGGCCAATTCCAGAAATTCTTTCTCACCTTGGTGCTCTTTACCTTCCAAGATTGCCTGAACCTTGTCGATTTCCAGCAAGATAGACTTATATTCCTTGTGCTTGTTCACAATTTCGCTAAAGCTGGCAAATTCTTTAGCATATTTAGAATATAAATTCTTATTCGCTAAGGCCTTGGGGCTAGCCAACAACCCCTCCAGCTCTTTATAACGCTTTTCTATTTTCTCTAATTGTTCCAGCATAATAAATTTTTGTTTTTTCTTACCCTTTACGACTTTTGTCCGTACCTGCGTCTGAATTTCTCCACCCGACCGGCAGAATCAACAAGCTTTTGTTTTCCGGTGTAAAAAGGGTGACACTTAGAGCAAATCTCTATACGGATATTCTGCTTTGTAGAGCGGGTATGAATTACCTCTCCGCAGACACAGGTAACCGTCGTTTCCTTATAGTCGGGATGAATCTTGGGCTTCATCTTATTTCTCCCTATGCTAAGTTTAGTTTATCCAGCGACAACAAAAATTCCGCATTAGTTTTAACTTTCTTCAATTTTCCAATCAAAAGCTCCATTGCCTCCACAGAGCTGAGTTCGTTAAGCGCCTTGCGCAAAAGCCAAACCTTCTTTGACTCCTCCGGATCTAGAAGCAGTTCTTCTTTTCGAGTATTGGAGCGCTTAATATCGATAGCCGGATAGATTCGGCGCTGAAACAGGTTTCTGTCCAATTGCAGCTCCATATTGCCGGTACCTTTAAACTCCTCAAAGATAACCTCATCCATACGGCTTCCGGTATCAATTAAGGCAGTGGCAATAATAGTTAAAGATCCTCCTTCTTCTATAGAGCGGGCTGCGCCAAAAAAGCGCTTGGGCTTATGCAAAGCGCTAGAATCCACGCCACCGGTAAGAATCTTGCCACTATGAGGAGCGATAGTATTGTAGGCGCGGGCCAGGCGCGTAATGCTATCCAAAAGTATGATTATATCTTTGCCATGCTCAACCAATCTTTTGGCCTTCTCCAGCACTATCTCAGCAACCTGAATATGCCGCTCTGCCGGCTCATCAAAAGTAGAACTGATTACCTCTCCATTAACCGAACGCTCCATATCTGTTACTTCCTCCGGGCGCTCATCAATCAAAAGAACAATCAAAATAGCTTCCGGGTAGTTAATGGTAATTCCATTGGCTATCTTTTGCATGATTACGGTCTTACCGCTATAGGGCGGGGCAACAATTAAAGCCCTTTGACCCATTCCTAAAGGAGTAATTAAATCTATAATTCTGGTAGAAATTTCACCGGGATCCGTTTCCAAAAGATAACGTTTTTTAGGATATAACGGAGTAAGGTTATCGAAAAGAATCTTATCTTTCGTCTCTTCGGGATTCTCAAAGTTTACCGCTTCTACTTTAAGGAGAGCAAAGTATTTTTCACCCTCCTTAGGCGGACGAATTTGCCCGCTTACTATATCACCCGTGCGCAGGCCGAACTTACGGATCTGTGAAGGAGATATATAAATATCGTCCGGACAAGGCAGATAATTATACTTGGGCGACCTCAAAAATCCAAAACCATCCTGCAGTATCTCCAGTATCCCCTCGCCAAAGATATGGCCCTGCTTTTGTGCCTGAGCCTGTAAAATTTTAAAGATCAAGTCTTGCTTTCTTAGGCCGCTGACACCGTTTACCTTAAGCTCCTTGCCCAACTTGTT
>JAMXCY010000105.1 GCA_024543015.1 Candidatus Omnitrophota bacterium
AGAGGTTTATCGCTGGCAAATAATAGTGCTTCGATTATTCGTTTTGCCTGTTCTTGTTCCATTTTCGTCTTTACCTTATAATAAAAAACCTGGTTAAGGTTTTGCTTTTATGTGTTCGGGGCGGCGCATAATTTGAATCTCACTAAAGGCAGTGCCTTGTCTGACCATTATTTCTTTAAGCCGGATTAGCTCCAATACAGCCAAAAAGGTAGTAATGATTTCTGTTTTGCTTTTTGCCCTTTCAAACAATTTAGAAAAATATATTACCGGTTTAACGACTAAAAGGTGCAGTAAATCGTGGACTGTTTTCTCGACCGTAAATTCATCTTTGATGATTTCCAGAAATTCCTTTTTAGGAATTGTTTTTAAAATTTTAGAAAATGCCGAAATTAAATCGAAGAGGCTGGCTTCAAAATATCCTTCTCCTGTTTCTTCCTCAGCGGCAAAAGATGCCGGAGTTACTCCGCGGCGAAAAGTCTCAAGCCTTGCCTGCTCCAATTCTTCCAGGCGGCCGGCCGCTTCTTTAAACTTTTTGTATTCCATAAGCTTGCGCACCAGTTCCGTACGCGGATCCTCTTGCTCTTCTTCCTGGAGTTCCTGTTCTTCAGGCGGCAGGAGCATCTTTGATTTTATCTGCATCAAGGTAGAGGCCATCACTAAGAATTCTCCGGCCAGTTGTAGGTCCAGAAGCTGCATCAGGTCAAGATACTCAAGATACTGCTTGGTAATCTTGGCAATCGGGATATCATAGATATTGACTTCTTCTCTTTTAATTAAGAAAAGAAGCAAATCTAGCGGGCCTTCGAATATTTCTAATCTGACCTTGTAAGACATATTTAATATAATCCAATTAACTTTTTGACTTCAGCTAAGGTTTCTCCGGCAACAGCCTTAGCTTTTTTCGCGCCTTCATTTAAGATATCCTGCACGGTAGAGGTGTGTTTGGTCAACTCTTTTCGCCTCTCGCGAATTGGCGCCAGCGTCTCATTGAGCATCTGGGCCAATTTTTGTTTACACTCCGTACAACCTGCTTCAGCCTTGGTGCACCAAGTGCGAACCTGCTGTTCCATTTCCGGGCAGAAGGTTTTATAATATGAAAAGACATTACATATTTTAGGATGCCCGGGATCAGACTTCCTAATCCTCTCAGGATCAGTGATCATTCGCGCGGTCTTTCTACGCACCTCTTCAGGGGTATCGGATAAAGCAATAAAGTTATTATAACTTTTGCTCATCTTGCGCCTGTCGATACCTAAAAGCTTAGGGGTTGCGGTCAAGATTGCTTGCGGTTCGGCAAACACTTCTTTTTTGTAAATATGTTGAAACCGCCGGAGGATTTCGCGGGTCAATTCCAGATGGGCAAGCTGATCCTGGCCCACCGGAACTCCTTTAGCTTTATAAAGTAAGATATCCGCTGCCTGTAATACCGGATAACCCAGAAAACCATAGGTATGCAAATTACGAGTTTTTATCTCGCGCAACTGTTCCTTATATGTCGGACAACGCTCCAGCCATCCCAGAGGCGTAATGTTAGAGAGAAGAAGATGAAGCTCGGTATGCCCTGCTACGTGAGATTGCACAAACAGTGTGCTTATCTTAGGATCCAATCCGCAAGCCACCCAATCAATCACATTATCCAGCGTATATTTCTTGAGTTGCGTCGGATTTTCGTACTCACTCATATGCGCGTGCCAGTCCGCCACCATAAAGAAACACTCATACTCATCTTGGAGTTTGGCCCAGTTATTTAAGACGCCCACCAGATGTCCCAGATGCAAAGGCCCGCTAGGGCGCATCCCACTCAGTAATCGTTTTTTCATAATCGCCTGGCTATTTTCTCTATTTCAAAACACTCAATAATATCGGCTGAACGGGTATTTTTAAAGTTATTAATAACAATGCCGCACTCGTTTCCCGCTGAGACCTCTTTGACATCCTCTTTAAATCTCCTTAAGGAGCTGATTTTGCCTTTGAACACTTCTTCATTGTCGCGCACCACCCGACAATGCGCCTCTTTAATCATCTTTCCGGCCAAGACCATGCAGCCGGCTACACTACCTACTTTGGTAATCTTGAACATCTGGCGTACCTGGGCCTTACCCAAAAATACCTCTTTAAGATGCGGCTCCAGCATTCCTTCCAAAGCACTTTTGATATCAGCAGTAGCCTCATAAATAATATTATAAAGGCGGATATCTACTTTCTCCTTTTCGGCTACAGGTTTGGCCTGAGATTCTGTGCTGACATGAAAACCAAGGACAATAGCGTTTGAAGCCGCAGCTAACATGATATCGGAAGCATTGACATTACCTACGCCGGAATGAATAACTTTAATGGCCACCACGTCTTTAGAGGTTAATTTTTGCAGCGCTGTCAGAAGCGCCTCCAGCGAGCCCTGGACATCGGCCTTGACGATAATCTTCAACTCTTTAATCTTGCCTTCTTTAATCTGCTGGTATAAATCTTCAAGAGAAATATGTGCTATCGAAGCTTTTCCTTTTAGCCGTTTCTCTTCCAAGCGACGAAAAGAAAAATCGCGGGCCTTCTTTTCATCTTTCACTACATAGAAGGCCTCTCCGGCTTCCGGGACGCCGGAAAGTCCGGAAATCTCTACCGGGTTCGCCGGAGCGACTTCCTTGACCGGCTCACCACGGTCGTTGACCATCGATTTAATCCGGGCGTAATAATCCCCGCAAATCAAAATATCGCCTAGCGTTAAACTGCCATTTTGGACCAGGATAGTGGCAGTAGGACCTGTGCCTCTGGAAAGCTTGCTTTCGATGACTACCCCTTTGGCCGGACGATGGGGATTGGCTTTTAATTCCAACATCTCTGCTTCTAACAAAAGCATCTCTAACAAGTTATCAATGCCCTGGCCGGTTTTAGCAGAGACATTAACAACTATTGTCTCACCACCCATATCCTCGGGCACTAAGTTGTGCTGGCTAAGCTGGGCTTTAACTTTAGCTATATTAATATTGGGCAAATCGCATTTATTAATCGCCACCACAATAGGCACACCTGCTGCCCGGGCATGGTCAATGGCCTCGATTGTCTGGGGCATCATTCCGTCGTCGGCAGCCACCACCAGGACCACAATATCGGTGGTGTCAGCCCCCCGAGCTCGCATAGCCGTAAAGGCTTCGTGACCGGGCGTATCTAAAAAGGTAATCTTTTTGCCCTCTACGGTAACTTCGTAGGCACCGATATGTTGGGTGATTCCTCCGACTTCGCGATAAGCCACCTTGGTTTTTCTAATCAGGTCTAATAGAGAGGTCTTGCCGTGGTCCACATGTCCCATCATGGTTACCACTGGTGCACGCGCGGATAATTCTTTGGGCGCATCTTCTTGCTGATGAACTTCTAAGAGCTCATCTTCAAGATTAGGCAGACGCTCAAGCGAGAATCCAAATTCTTTAACTATCCCTTTAATTGTTTCTTCATCAAGCAATTGATTAATGGTAGCCATAACCTTCATTCCCATCATTCGCTTGATTAGTTCGCTGGGCTTGGTCTCCAGCTTAATGGCTAGTTCCTTAACGGTAAGAGGAATCTTGACTCGTAAACTTTTCGCCTTTTCCTCGGTAACTTCTTCTGGCTTTGCTTTTGCTTTTTTTGGCTTTGCTTCTGCTTTTTTTGGCTTTGCTTTTGCTTTAGGTGGTTTGGAAGTTTTGGGAGTTTTGGCTTCAGCTTTAGGTTTAGCTTTTAGTCCTTCGCGGAGAATTTTGGCAGTCTGCTCATCCAGGGCGCTCATATGCCCCTTGGCTTTAATCTTAAACTGTTTAAGTTTAGCCAACAGCTCTTTACTGGAGAGTTTCAGTTCCTTAGCTAAGGCATGTACTCTAATACTCATTTATCTTCCTTGGCCCCTTTGGCCTGGGCAATCAGTTTCTCTGCCTTTTTTTTGCCTATCCCCTTAATTTTGGTTAAATCAGCAACTTCTGCTTTAGCTATTTGGGCCAGCGTTTTAAATCCGGCCTCAAGCAGAGAGTCTTGAGTCTTCTTACCTATACCCGAAAGAGCAGCTAAATC
>JAMXCY010000106.1 GCA_024543015.1 Candidatus Omnitrophota bacterium
CCTCTTTGGCCCGGGCAAAGGCCGAACCTACCATCACCGCATCTGCACCACAGGCTATGGCCTTACAGATATCCCCGCCTGTACGCATCCCGCCGTCAGTGATAATGGGGATATATTTTTTGCTCTTTTTGTAATAATTATCTCGGGCTTGTGCAGCATCGCAAGTAGCCGTAACTTGAGGCACGCCAATCCCTAAAACACCTCTTGTAGTACAGGCTGCCCCCGGCCCTATGCCGATTAAAAGAGCGGCTGCCCCGGTCTGCATTAACTCTAAGGTCATCTCGTAAGTGACACAGTTGCCTATGATTACAGGCATCTCGGTCTTCTTGCAAAACTTATGCAGGTCTAACGCCTTGTATTCACTGGAGATATGTTTTACGCTACAGACTGTAGATTGAATAATAAATATGTCGCAACCTGCCTCCCGGGCAATAGGGGCACATCTATCTGCCTTTTGCGGGATACTGCTGACTATGGCCGGGACATTTGCCTTTTTAATCTCGGCTATGCGTTTGGCAACGAGTTTTTCTTTTACCGGCTCAACATAAATACTCTGCACAAGCTTGGTGGCTTCCTGGGGATCGGCCTTGGCAATTTTATCCAAGACCTGATTAGGGTTTTCATACCTTGTCTGGACCCCTTCTAAATTTAAAACCGCCAGTCCTCCGAGTTTTCCCATCTTAATGGCAAATTTTACATCGACGACCCCGTCCATAGCCGCGGCCAAGATGGGCACGCGAAACTTACGGCCGGCAACCTTCCAGCTGGTATCCACATCATTAGGATTGACAGTTACAGTTCCGGGGACTAAAGCAACCTCGTCAAATCCGTAACAACGTCTGGCCTTTCTTCCTTTTCCGACAAATAATCCCATGTTCGCCTCCGTTTTGAGTTATAATCATATCAAAACATCAAGGAAAGGTCAAACAAAAAAATGGCCTCTTGCGGCTTGCATCCCACAAGAGGCCAGTTGCTAATTTTTAATCTTAAATTTAAAATTTTAAATTTAAAATTTTTCTTAATACATTCCCCCCATTCCGCCGCCGGGCATACCACCTGGCATTGGCGGTGCGGATTTTTCTTTTTCAGGGATATCGGTAATTAAGGCCTCGGTCATTAAAAGCAGTGAGGCTACGCCTGCTGAGTTTTGCAGCGCGGTCCTGGTAACTTTGGCCGGGTCTATTACTCCCGCCTGAATCATATCCACCATCTTATTCTGCGTTACATCATAGCCAACATTGGCTTTCTCTTCTTTTACTCTGTTCACTACTACTGAGCCTTCTAATCCGGCATTGCCCACTATCTGCCTGATCGGCTCTTCTAAAGAGCGCTTAACAATATCTCGCCCGATTGCCTCATCGCCGGAAAGATCCAACTTATCTAAGGGAGACATACAACGCAAAAGGGCTACTCCTCCTCCGGGCACTATACCTTCTTCTACCGCGGCTCTGGTAGCATGAAGGGCATCTTCCACGCGGGCTTTTTTCTCTTTCATCTCTGTTTCGGTAGCAGCTCCTACATTAATTACGGCCACTCCCCCAGCAATCTTGGCCAGGCGTTCCTGAAATTTTTCCCGGTCATAATCGGAATCTGAATCTTCAATCTGTTTCTTAATCTGATTGATCCGCCCCTTGATGTCCTGTTCTTTGCCTGCGCCTTCGACTATGGTAGTATTTTCTTTATCTACAGTAACGCGTTTGGCTTGGCCCAGGTCTTCGATACTAATATTCTCCAGCTTAAGCCCTAAGTCTTCGGTTATCGCTTTTCCGCCTGTAAGCACGGCTATATCTTCAAGCATGGCCTTGCGCCGGTCGCCGTAACCAGGGGCCTTAACCGCACAACAGGAAAGTGTGCCGCGAATCTTGTTTACTACTAAAGTAGCCAGCGCCTCTCCTTCTAAGTCTTCAGCAATAATTAAAAGCGGTTTTCCAGTCCTGGCTATTTTCTCCAGAAGCGGCAATAAGTCTTTCATTACGGAGATTTTTTTCTCATGAATTAAAATATATGGGTTCTCCAGTACCGCTTCCATTCTCTCGGCATCAGTAGAAAAATAAGGCGAAACATAACCCTGGTCAAACTGCATTCCTTCTACCACATCCAAGGTAGTAGCCAGGGACTTTGCTTCTTCAACGGTAATTACGCCGTCTTTGCCTACCTTTTCCATGGCCTCGGCAATTAAGTCTCCTATTGTGGAATCGCAGTTGGCGGCAATAGTAGCTACCTGAGCAATTTCCTGTTTCTCCTTAACTGGTTTGGAGATTTTATTTAATTGTTTTACTACCTCTTCTACCGCTTTATCCACTCCGCGTTTTACCGCAGTGGGATTGGCACCTGCAGTAACGTTTTTTAAGCCTTCTCGATAAATAGCCTGAGCTAAAATTGTTGCGGTAGTAGTACCATCTCCGGCGTTATCAGAGGTCTTGGAAGCTACCTCTTTAATCATCTCCGCACCCATATTTTCATAAGGGTCTTCTAATTCGATTTCCTTGGCTACCGTTACGCCGTCTTTGGTAATTGTTGGCGCACCAAACTTCTTATCCAAGATTACATTTCTTCCTCTTGGACCAAGAGTAACTTTTACGGCCTCGGCAAGTTTGTCTATGCCGGACTGAATTGCTTTACGTGCTTCTCCGCTATATTTCAATTGCTTTGCCACTTTGTTCCTCCTTATTTTACAATCGCTAAGATATCTTCTTCTTTGACGATTAAATATTCTTCGCCCTCTTTGGTGGTTACTTCGGTACCGCTATATTTAGCAAACAGGACTCTATCTCCTGCCTTGACCTGTAACGGGATGTTCTGACCGCTTTTAGAGCTTTTGCCTTTACCAACAGCTATGACTTTGCCTTCCTGCGGCTTCTCTTTGGCCGTATCAGGTAAAACGATACCGCCTTTTGTCTTTGATTCTGCTTCTAAGACTTTCAACAACACTCGATCTCCCAAAGGTTGTATTCCCATCTTTTACCTACCTCCCTTTCTTTCCTTTTACGCTATTAGCACTCTCAGCTTAAGAGTGCTAATTTTACCTGATTAACCGTAAATTGTCAAGAATTTTTTTTACTTTTTTTATAAGCCTGCCGTAACCCTTCTAAAGTCAAGTTGTTATGAACTTTATTTATCGACTGACAGCAATCAGCCATTAACGAGGCTCTTCCGCCCGTAGCTATAACCTGAGGCTTAAGTTTTAATTGCCTTTTTAGCTGTGCCAAAATTCCCTCAATCAAAAAACTATATCCGTAAACAATCCCGCTTTGCATACTGGCAATGGTCTCTCGTCCTAAAAGTGCTTTGGGTTTTTTAAAATTTATTTTAGGTAGTAAATCCGCATTCTTGATTAAGGATTTTAGTGAAGCCTCCATTCCCGGAACAATAACTCCCCCCAGATAACTCCCCTTTGCCGAGATCACATCAAAAGTAAGGGCAGTGCCAAAATCGACCACAATTACTGGACCACCATATCTGGTAAACGCTGCTACGGCATTAGCTAACCTATCCTGGCCAACCTGTTGCGGCCTCTTGTAGAGATTTTTAATCGGGGCAATGATATCCTGACCTAAAATCAAAGGCCTTTTATTAAAAAGAGCAGCAAGCGCTTTCTTAAAAGCCAGCGTCAACTTAGGCACTACACTGCAAATAATAATTGCCTTTATTTGAGCAGGGTTGATCTTCTTTTGCAGAAAAAGCTTTTTTAACACCTTTTTATGCTGCCCTGAACTAGACTTTTTATCCGTAACCAATCTCCAGCTGTAGAGGATTCTCTTGCCTTTAAAGATGGCCATCTTGATATTAGTGTTGCCGATATCTATCGCTAAAAGCATAAGTTAAGCCTTTGTTTTTAAGCCGATTCTTACAGCCAACTTAATCGCTTCAATCATTGAGCCCGGATTGGCCTTATTCTTTCCCGCTATATTGTAGGCGGTTCCGTGGTCAGGAGAAGTGCGCACAAAAGGAAGGCCCAAGGTAAGATTTACACCTTGATGAAGCTTAAACATCTTTAAAGGAATCAAGCCTTGATCATGATACATCGC
>JAMXCY010000010.1 GCA_024543015.1 Candidatus Omnitrophota bacterium
CTCTGAGACATGAATCAGGCCTTCTTTATTGGGCATAAACTCGCAAAAAGCGCCAAAATTGGTTGTCTCAGAGCTTGCTGAGAAGTTTGTGAAAAATGTAGAAGATGTAGTAAAAGTTGATCAGGAAGTTACGGTTAAAGTAATCGGAATTGACGAACAGGGCCGGATTAAATTGAGCTTGAAACAAGCAAAAGAGTAAAATGGAACACTCTCTAGCCAATAAGGTCAAGGCATTATGTTTAGTAGCTTTTGCGATCTTTCTCTTTTTAAGTTTAATCTCCTACCATCCTGATGATACACCTTTTCGCTCCTTCCCCCGCAATATTCCGGTAAAAAACTTAACGGGTATCGTCGGCGCATATATTGCCGAAGGGCTGTTTGTGTCCTTAGGCTGGGCCGGTTATCTTTTATCTGTATTAGCCCTGGTCTGGGCCTTGGCCCGGATTCTAAAGAAACCCGCCCCCAAACTTTATATTAAGATTTTAGGCACAGTGCTTTTACTGTTATCTTTAGCTGTTCTGTTGAGTTTAGTTGGTTCTCCAAGCAACTCAGAAGTTCAATTTCAGAGAGCAGGCTTAGCCGGGATGATCATTACCGGTTTTTTAATCAAATATTTTGGCCAGGCCGGAGCTTTAATTATTGCCCTGGGATTAGGGATACTCTCTGCTTTTGTCGCTACGGAATTCTTGCTAGTTCCGCTTTTAAAAGGAACAGCAAAGTCCCTTTGGCGCTTTATTTTGAAACTTAAACAGAAGCTCACCCCCACTGCAAAAATGGATCGACCAGCTGTTAAAATAGAGCAGCCAAAATTTTCCGAACAGCCGCTAAAAAAAGAAAGGCTTAAGATAATTAAACCTGCACCTGTGAAAAAACCAATTCTGCCCAAGGCGGCTAAAGAAAGAGAAGTTTTTGCTGATTACAAGTTACCCACGCTTGATTTATTAGATTCGCCTCCTCCGATCGAAGAAAGACAGATTAAAGATAACTTAGAGGCTAGCTCAGAGATATTGGAGAGCACGCTTCGTGATTTTGGCGTAGAGGCCAGAGTAACTCAAGTCAGCTCCGGCCCTGTGGTTACTGTCTATGAACTGGAACCTGCGCCGGGAGTGCAGATTAACCGGATTGTAGCATTAAGCGATGACATTGCCCTGGCGATGAAGGCGCATAGTGTGCGGATTGTCTCTATTCCAGGCAAATCCCGCGTTGGAGTAGAAGTGCCTAATAGCAAAAGCACAATAGTTTATTTAAAAGAAATATTGGAATCAACTGATTTTCAACATGCCCAGTCCAAACTTACCTTAGCTATTGGCAAAGATATAGCCGGTCAGCCGATAGTTACGGATTTAGCGGATATGCCGCATCTCTTGATTGCCGGCACTACCGGCTCCGGAAAAACAGTCTGTGTAAATAGTATTATTATCAGCCTCCTGTTTAATGCTTCACCTGATGAAATACAGTTTTTGATGGTTGATCCCAAGATGGTGGAGTTAGCCATATTTAATGATTTACCCCATCTACTTTGTCCTGTTTTAACGGACCACAATAAGGTTTCCAGTGCCTTAGGCTGGGTGGTAGATGAGATGGACAGGCGATTTCAATTGTTGAAGAAAGTAGGTGTCAGAAACATCGATGCCTATAACGAAAAGCTAAAGACTACGGAGGAAAAAGAAAGATTCCAGAAGATGCCTTATCTGATTATAATCATTGATGAGTTGGCTGATTTGATGATGGTGGCCAGGCAACAAGTAGAACATGCTATTACTCGTCTAGCCCAACTTTCCCGAGCAGTAGGCATCCATTTGATTTTAGCTACACAACGGCCCTCGGTAAATGTGATTACCGGAGTAATCAAGGCTAATTTTCCGGCCCGGATTTCATTTCAAGTGGCCTCCAAAGTCGATTCGCGCACGGTGTTGGATATAAATGGAGCAGATAAACTTTTAGGCAGAGGCGATTTACTCTTTATTAGGCCCGGCCAACATAAAGTTGTGCGTGCTCAGGGCTCCTTGATTTTTGACAGAGAATTGGAGAGGATAGTAGGTTTTATCAAAGGACAGAAACCCCCGGATTACAATCAGGAGCTTTTGGAAGTGCAGCAGAGAAAGGGTAGATTCGGTAAAAAATTTGAAAAGGATGAATTGTATGATGAGGGGGTCAAGGTAATATTGCAGACAAAACAGGCATCAGTGTCTATGCTGCAGAGAAGATTAGGCCTGGGTTACACCCGTGCTGCCAGGTTGATTGATATGATGGAAGAAGAGGGCGTTGTCGGTCCTTATCGCGGCTCCAAACCACGAGAGATTTTAATAGAGCAGGAAAACATTGATCAGGCCCTACAACAAGAACCCGAAAACAGCAGAGAGTAAAACTAATTTAAACTAATATGCAGACGGTAGGCGAGAGATTAAAACGGGCAAGACTAGAAAAGAACCTGTCTTTAGATGAAGTTTATCAACAAACCAAAATACACACCCGTGTCTTGGAGGCCCTGGAGGAGGATAGGGCCCACAATTTTTTAAACCTCCTCTATGTCAAAGGCTTCTTAAAAACTTACGCCCAGTATTTAGGTTTGAATGCTGAGGAGCTACTCAAAGAATATAGCGACAGCCAAAGCCTGAGAGAGGCGCCTGTTGAGGCCCCTGCAGAAAAGAAACCCAAAGTTCCATTACGGATTAAACCATTGCTGATGGTTAGATTAATTTCAATAGTAGCTGTTTCTTTTATCCTCATTTTTTACCTTCGCTTTGTAATTAATCGTATTTCTAAGGCCCCGCAGGAAGCTAACCTTAAGAAAGTTAAGGTAGAGGTGTTGCCTGTTTCTACTGTTTTACCAAAGAAGTTGGTCTTAGAAGTCAGGGCAACGGATAAATGCTGGCTGGGGGTAAAGGTAGATAATCAATCTATGTTCCAGGGTACTTTATCTAAAGGTAATCGTGAACGCTGGGAGGCTAGAGAAAGAATAGAATTGCGCATAGGAAAACCCGAAGCCTTAGCCGTCTTTGTCAACGATAAGCGCATTGACTTGAAAAAGATACGGGTCAAAAAAGGGTTGGTAATTACGCGCGATGGCGTTGTGGGAAAATAGCTTTAAGCTGTAAGCTTTAAGCTGTAAGTTATAACTGTCGGGGAAGACCACCCGGCTTTATTATTTATAGAACGGATGTAGCAGATGAAAACTAAAGTTGCGATGCTTAGTCTTGGATGTGCCAGAAATTTGGTGGATGCAGAGGTAATCCTGGGATATTTAAAACAAGCTGGTTTTTCTATTTGTGAGGAGATTGAACAAGCCGATGTGGCAATTGTAAACACATGCTGTTTTATCCGGGAGGCTGAGGAGGAATCTATTGATATGATCCTTAAACTTTGCCAACTAAAACAAAAAGGTAAGATTAATAAAATCATAGTCTCTGGGTGCTTAACTCAAAGATATAAAAATGAATTAAAGCCCGAGCTAAAAGAGATAGATGCTTTTCTCGACGTGGGAAGTATTGATAAAATTGTTACAGTAGTAAAACAGCTCTTAAATAGCACTAAAAGCTTAAGCGAGTTTAGCCAACCTGATTTTCTCTATACACACACCTCACCACGGGTTTTCCTTACGCCCCAACATTTTTCCTATATCAAGATATCTGAGGGCTGCAATCATCGCTGTAGTTATTGCATCATTCCTCACCTGCGGGGAGAGTATCGCTCAAGACCGATGGATTCTATCCTTCAAGAAGTAGATACCCTTTTTAATATTCAGGGTGTAAGTGAAATTAATTTAATCGGGCAGGATACCACGATGTATGCTCAAGATTTATACCAAGAAAGTAGAATAGCTCAACTTCTTACCAAGCTCTCTGCCAAAGCCAAAGATAGATGGCTGCGCCTGCTTTACGCCTATCCGGCAAATTTCCCTCAAGAATTAATTACAGTGATTAAGGACAATTTAGCCATTTGCAAATATATCGACTTGCCCATTCAACACATAAATGATAGAATACTTAAAGCAATGAACCGGGCGACTTCCCGTAAACAAGTTCTTTCTCTAATCGCTAGTTTAAGAAAACAGATTCCGCAGCTTGCTATCAGGACAACTCTGATAGTTGGTTTTCCCGGGGAAACCGACGAAGAGTTTAAGGAACTTCTGAATTTTATTCGCCAGATAAAATTTGAAAGGCTGGGCCTGTTTAAATATTCAAGAGAAAAAGATACCGCTGCTTATAATTTCAGTGAACAGATTCCTGAAAAAACAAAGCAAGCCAGATATGACCAAGCCCTTTCTTTGCAGCAGGATATATCCAGAGAAATAAATCAGAGGTTTTTAGGAAAAGAGTTGCGTATACTTATTGACGAGAAGCCCCCAGAAGATAAGGATGTATTTTTAGGGCGCAGCCAATACGATGCCCCCGAAGTCGATGGCTGCGTTTATGTAAAGTCCGGGAAACCTTTAAAGGTTGGCGAATTTGTGCAGGTGAGGATAACCGATACACTGGAATATGATTTAGTAGGAGAGGCAATATGAATTTAGCAAATAAAATCACCCTTTCACGGATAGGCTTAACTTTTGTATTTATGTTTTTCCTTTTTTCGCAGGGCCTGGTGGCAAAATATCTGGCCTTGATTACCTTTGTCTTCGCTTCTTTGACCGACCTGCTCGATGGCCATATTGCCCGCAAAAGAAAAACAGAGAATGATTTTGGCCGTTTGATGGATCCTATTGCCGATAAGATTTTGGTTCTGGCGGCTTTTTTAGCTTTTGTGGAAATGAAGATAATCCCTGCCTGGATGGTGATAATTATTATCTTTAGAGAATTGGTGATTACCGGCTTAAGGATTATCGCAGCGACACGAGGGAAAGTTCTTTCTGCTTCTTTAGCCGGGAAACACAAAACAGTATCTCAGATGGTTGCCATTATTTCGATTCTGATATTTTTAATCATCAAAGAGTCAGCCCAGGGCCTTTGGGGTCCTGTTTGGGAGCTGTGGTTTGAACGCAGCGTGTTTTACCTGATGTTAGTGACCGTAATTTTTACTTTAATTTCCGGGTTGTCGTATATCATTAGAAACAAACCGACCCTTTTTAACGCCAATGCAAAACCTCATTAAACTTATAGCCAGCTTTTTTTATTTAGGATATATTCGTTTTATCCCCGGCACAGTTGCTTCTTGCGCTGCCTTGGGTTTATATTTTTTATTTAGAGGCGATTTCTACCTTTATACACTTTTATTAATCATAGTTAACGCGTTAGGATTTTTGGTCGCCGGCCGGGCTGAAGTAGCCTTTGCAGAAGAAGACTCACCCAAAATAGTGATTGATGAGGTGGGCGGTTTTCTTCTGGCCTTTTGGGGCCTAAACCTGAATCTACCTTTGGTGATCACGGGATTTTTTATCTTTCGTGGTTTGGATATGGCCAAACCTTACCCAGCAGATAAGCTTGAACGTTTAGGTGGCAGCTGCGGCGTAATGGGAGATGACTTGATAGCCGGGCTCTATACCAATATTGTTTTACAAATAGTAACCAGGGTATTTCTATGATGGAGATAACAATTTCCAAGGCCAAAAAAAGGGATTTTGCTTATATCCAAGAGAAGATCAAGAATTATCTTCTCGACCCCACTGATATAGATTGGAGAGATTTTTTCGTAGCCAGACTAAAAAAGAAAGTAGTGGCCTTTGGCCGGATTATTGACCGTGGAGACTCTTTTGAAATTGCCTCTTTGGGAGTAGATTATTACCATCGTAAAGAAGGCATTGGTAAGAAGATGCTTATTTTTCTTATTCAAGAAAGCAGGCGGCAAGATGTTCAGAAGCCCATCTATGGGATTACGCACGTGTCTGGATTTGTAAGCAGTTGCGGTTTTGAGTGGATTAAAGATAATTATCCTGCTTATTTAGACCAGAAGCGCAAGAATGTTTGTCATCTTGATCAGTCTCGGATTAGCATAGTGAAGTGGAAGGGAGAGCTAGTCTAACTTTGCTTTGTGTAGAGGCTCATAGATTGCGCCCTGGGGAGTAAGAGTGCTTTTGAAAAGGGTTAGGGTGTTTGCCTGCATAGTGGCTTGAGGCAAGGTTGTAGATTGGAGCAGTGTTTTTAGTTGATTACGATTGTGGCTTGAACGTACCCGACCCAATGTTAGATGCGGCTTAAGAGGTCTTTTTTCTGGTAAGAATCCCAAATTTATCAGGCCTTTTTCTAATCCTTGAGCAAGCTGAGTAGCTTTTTCTTTTCCTTGTTCTATATCCACCCAGATTACCCGCGGATATTCAACTTTCGGAAAGGCCCCCAGTTGACTAATCGTCAGTTCAAAGCCTTGATGCTCTTTGGCCAGTTGGTTAAGGACCTGTTTAATTTCTTTTATCAGCTCAAGACTGACATTGCCTAAGAATTTTAAGGTCAGGTGTATCCCGGAAGGCTTAACCCATTTTACATCGGCGCCAGATTTCTTCAACTCATCCTGAATCTGGGCCAGTTGCTGGTGAATTTCCTCTGTCAACTCCAGGGCAATAAAGGTTCTGGGCATTTCTATAAATGTTGTCTGAGGATATCCAGTGCGGCTTGGGAGGCGCGCTGGCGCACCGAGCTTCTGTCGCCATGGAAATGGAATTCTTGAGAGAAGATTTTGTGTGGAGTGGCTAAGGCGATATAAACTAAGCCCAGGGGTTTATCTTTTGTAGCTCCTGTGGGACCGGCAATCCCTGTTATCCCTAGACCTAGATTTGTTTTCGCCAATTGCCTGATATTGAGGGCCATCTGGCGGGCTACTTCTTTGCTGACTGCGCCATATTTCTTCAAGGTCTCTGGGGAGATAGAGAGTAAGGTTTGCTTGGCCTGGTTGCTATAGGCCACAAGACCTAAAGGGAAGTATTTGGAGCTGCCACTAATGTTGGTCAGGCGCTTAGCGATTAGTCCGCCGGTGCATGATTCGGCAACGGCGAGAGTTTTTTTGCCTTTTCTTAAGCCTTGAGCTACTACTTCTTCTAAAGTTTCTCCATCTTTTCCGTAAATATGCTCTTTTAAGCGGCTGCAAATTTTTCTTTCCACCGGGGCAATCAATTTTTGCGCCTGGCGCTTATTTTTTGCCTTGGCAGTGATGTTTAAATCCACGCTGTCTGTATGGGTATAGATACCCACGGTTACCGGCGGTTTAATCTTGAGGATATCTTTGACTTTTTGGTTAACCTGCGATTCGGCCAGTCCGGTGGTTTTCACACTGCGCGACACTATCACCCAATTACCGGCAAAATGTTTAGCCAGATAGACAATTACGTCGTGTTTCATCATTGGTTTCATTTCTTTAGGTACCCCGGGAAGAGCAATTAGAACTTTTTTGTCAAAAGGGATGATTAATCCTGGTGCTGTGCCTACTTCATTTTTCAGGACTTTTGCGCCTTTGGGGATTAAGGCCTGGCGTAAGTTGGCCTTGGGCATGGGGATATGGCGCTTGTGGAAATGTTCTTTTATATCTTTGAGCACAACGGGATTTAAACTAAGGTTTCTCTCAATAACCTGGGCAACGATTTCCAGAGTAATATCATCTACAGTAGGTCCCAGCCCGCCTGTAGCAATGACAATATCCGAGCGATGCATCGCTCTTTTTAATACCGTAAATAACCTTGTATGGTTATCACCTACCGTGGTGTGATGAAAAACATCTATGCCTAAGCTGGCCAGCTTTTTGCTCAAATAAGCAGCGTTGCTATTGACGATCCTACCCAGAAGTAATTCTGTGCCGATACAGACAATTTCCGCTTGCATCTTTCACCTCAAATACCCATTATAAGACAGATAGAGCCGAATCGCAAGGCCTTTTTATCTTGATTTTAGATTTTGCTTTACAAATGCGCTGTAAAGTTGTATAATTCTTTATCGCATTTTCTAATCAGGTATTAATATATTAGGCTTATAATAGTGGGCCTAAATAATAAGCGGAGGCAGAAAAAATGGCAGAGAAAAAAAAAGAACAACCTCAAGGGGCAAAGTCAAAGGCCTTAGAGTTAGCCTTAAGCCAGATTGAAAAGCAGTTTGGCAAGGGCTCAATCATGAAATTAGGCCAGAATACCAAGGTGGATGTTCCGATTATTTCCACAGGGGCCCTATCTTTAGATTTGGCCTTAGGTATAGGCGGCGTTCCCCGAGGAAGAGTGGTGGAGATATTTGGGCCGGAGGCCAGCGGAAAGACGACCCTTACCCTAACCATAATCCGCGAAGCCCAAAAAACTGGCGGCGTAGCTGCCTTTATTGATGCCGAACATTCCTTTGATTACGCTTATGCTAAAAAACTGGGATTAAATCTGGATGACTTGTTGATTTCCCAGCCGGATACGGGAGAGCAGGCCTTGGAAATTACCGAGACCTTGGTTAGAAGCAATGCCCTGGATGTAATCGGCATTGACTCAGTGGCGGCTTTAGTCCCGCGCGCAGAAATTGAAGGTGAAATGGGCGCCTCTCATATGGGCTTGCAGGCCAGACTGATGTCGCAGGCTCTGCGTAAGCTGACCGCAGCCATCAGTAAGTCTAAAACCTGTGTAATCTTTATCAATCAAATTCGTGAGAAGATCGGGGTAATGTTTGGTAATCCCGAAACCACTCCCGGAGGAAGGGCCTTAAAATTTTATTCCTCGGTTAGATTGGATTTGCGTCGCCTGGCCCAGATTAAAGTTGGCGAGGTAACTATTGGTAATCGCGTTCGGGCCAAGGTAGTCAAAAATAAGGTAGCTCCTCCTTTTAGAAAGGCGGAATTCGATATACTTTATGACCAGGGCATATCTAAAACTAATTGCATTTTAGATATGGCCTTAGAGCATAATATCTTGCAGAAGTCCGGGGCCTGGTTTATTTACGGCAAGGATAAAATAGGCCAAGGCAAAGAAAATACCCGGCGTTACTTAGAAGAAAACCTGAAATTGTTAAAAGAATTAGAGTCAAAAGTAAAAGAGAAAGTTTCTACGTAGTGAGGAGGGTTTACAATGTGGCAGTTTAAGGAAACCAAGACAAGAGTCTGGATCTTTGCCTTAGCTTTAGGTGTAGTTGGCGGATTTTTCTTGGCAGCGCGGTTAAATTTGTTGGCGCCCACTACAGCCGAACAGAAAAGCCCAAAACTCACTGTACTTAACGAGCAAGTATTAGAAAATAGTTTTGTCAGGGTAGCCAAGGAAGTAGGCCCGGCAGTAGTCAGCATCAGCACTGAACACACTGAGAAGATTGGTCCGCGCAGGTACTTTTCTCCATTTGGCGACGATGAATTTGACCGTTTCTTTGGTGAATTCTTCAGGGACTTCTTTGGTGAGATTCCCGGGCGGGAGTTCAAACAAAGAGGCCTGGGTTCAGGATTTATTATTGACGAAGAAGGCTACATCCTGACCAACCAGCATGTAATTCAGGATGCCGATAAGATTACCGTAACTTTGCCTGACGGAAGAGAATTTGATGCCGAGCTAAAGGGAAGTGATCAGCGTTCTGACCTGGCAGTAATTAAGATTAAGGCCCATGATTTGCCGGTGTTAAAACTGGGCGATTCCGATAAGGTAGAGATTGGCCAGTGGGCAATTGCCGTAGGCAATCCTTATGGATTTGCCGTGGGCAGTGCCGAGCCCACTGTTACTGTTGGTATAATTAGCGCTTTAAAGCGTTCGCTGGCTCAAAGTTACCAGCGGCGCAATTATACTGACTTAATTCAGACTGATGCGGCGATTAACCCCGGGAATAGCGGCGGCCCTTTAATAAACCTAAAAGGTGAAGTAATAGGCATCAACGTAGCTATCTTTACGCCCAGCGGAGGCAACATAGGGATTGGTTTTGCTATTCCAGCCAATAGCGCTAATGAGATATTAGCCAAACTTATTGCCGGTAAAAAAGTGCTTTATGGATGGCTGGGTATCAGCATCCAGGATTTAAACGAAGAATTAGCCGGATATTTCAATGTCTCTGACCAGCAAGGCGCCCTTGTGCTTAAGGTACTTGAGGATAGCCCCGCGGAGAAGGCCGGTTTTAAAGAAGGCGATATAATCAGAAAGCTTGCCGGAAAAGAGATTAAAGATGTACGTTCTCTTTTGCGTGAAGTAGGTAGAGTGCAAGTTGGTAAAGTGGTCAAGGTAGAGGTAGTCCGCGATAAAAGTGTGCGTACTTTAAAAGTAGAAATAGGGGAGCGGCCGGAGGATTTAGAGAAACTGAGTGAAGCAGCTAGAGAGACCTGGCGCGGCCTAGAGGTTAGCGAGATAACAGCCGATTTATCCAGGCGCTACCGGATTAAAGGGCAAGAAGGCGTAGTGATTACTAATATTGAGTCCGATAGCGCAGCTTCCGATACGGACCTAATGTCGGGGGATGTAATTATTGCTATAAACAGGCGGCGGATCAAAAACATGAAAGATTATGAAGCAACCATCGAGAAAGTAAAGGGCGATGCCCTTCTGCGCACCAACAGAGGCTTCTTCATACTTAAAGATTAAAACATGCCCCAGGCCAAAGAGCTTATTAAAGCCAAGGATTACGTTTATAAGCTGTTAAGTTATTGCCAAAGAAGCACCCGGGAAGTCAAAGAGCGCCTGAGGAAAAAAGGGTTTAACCCGGCAGTTACAAGAAAAACCATTAAATATTTAAGTGAAATTAATTACTTAAATGATCAAGAATTTGCTAAATCCTGGATTCGCTCTAAAATGCAATCCAGCCCTGTGGGTAGGGCAGTTTTACGTTATCAATTAAGGCAAAAAGGGATAACTGAGGAAGTCCTGGAGCAGGCCTTAGGTGAGTTGAGCAGCCACTATGATGAGTTTAGAGTAGCCAAGAAGCTTGTTGCCTCCCGGCGCCTGCGTTACAAAGGCCTTAAAGACCAGAAGAAGCTCAAGAAAAGATTATATGATTATCTTCGTCGCCGAGGCTTTTCTTCAGAAACGATTTTACAAGCAATAAACCATAAACCATAAACTAAAAACTAAATTGACTACAGACCAGTTGCGGCAGAAATTCTTAGATTTTTTCGCCTCTTGTAAACACAAAATATATCCCAGCGATTCGCTTGTTCCCAGGGAAGACCCCACACTTCTATTTACCAGCGCCGGGATGAATCAGTTTAAGCAGGAATTCTTGAGTAAGCCCACAAAGTTTACCCGGCGGGCTACCTGCCAGAGGTGCCTGCGCACGGATGATTTGGATAAAGTCGGCAAAACCAGCTCTCATCATACCTTCTTTGAGATGTTGGGTAATTTTTCTTTTGGCGACTATTTTAAAGAGGAAGCCATAGGTTTTGCCTGGAAATTTCTCACAGAGGAGTTAAATTTAGCTCAAGAGAAACTTTGGGTTTCGGTATATAGAGAAGACGAAGAAGCCTATCAAGTTTGGCAAGACAAAGTTAAAGTTTCCGCAAACAGGATCGTTAGATTAGGCGCAAAGGAAAATTTTTGGCCGGCCAATGCCCCGGAGGAAGGCCCCAATGGTCCCTGTGGGCCGTGTTCAGAGATATTTTATGACCAGGGTAAAGATATTGGCTGCGGTAGCTCCGAATGTGATCCTGGCTGCGATTGCGGCCGGTTTGTAGAGATCTGGAACTTAGTATTTACGCAATTTGAGCGCAAGGGAAAAAATAAGCTGGAGCCTTTACCGAATAAAAACATTGATACAGGCATGGGTCTTGAAAGAATGGCCGCAGTATTACAAGGTAAAACTAGTAATTTTGAGATTGACATTTTTGAGAAGATTATTGAAAGCATTGGAAATTTAGCTGGACACAGCCCGAATCTATCTTCACCTGCATGCAAGGTTATTGCCGATCATATCCGGGCAGTTACTTTTGCTATTGCTGATGGGGTTTTACCTTCTAATGATCAGCGGGGTTATGTGATTCGTAAGCTTATTCGCCGGGCGGTCTGGCACGGTAAGGCCCTGGGAATTAAAAAGGCCTATTTATACAGAATAGTTCCCACTGTAGCTAAGGTGATGAGAGCAGCCTACCCCGAGCTTGAGAAAAACAGGGCAGAAATCGCTCAGGTAGTCAAGGCCGAGGAAGAGCGTTTTCATCGGACTCTGGAACGGGCAAGTAAGTTCGCCAAAGATGTTATTGCCGGACTTAAAAAACAAGGTAAGAATGAGCTTCCCGGAAAGGAAATGTTTAAGTTATATGATACTTATGGCTTGCCTAAGGAGGAGCTGAAGAAGCTTGTTTCTTCTAAAGGCTTCAAACTAGATGAGCAAGGTTTTGCTCAGGAGCTTGAACTTCAACGCAAGACCTCTCGCAGCGCCAGCGTTATTGCTGAAAGCGTTTTTGTGGCTAACCTGGTGAGCAAATTTAAACTGAAACCCACTAAATTCGTGGGAGACAAGAACTATTCTGTTAAAACAAAAGTTTGTGCTTTATTCAAAGACGATGAACCTGCGCAAGAGGCAAAAGAGGCAGAAGAGGTAAAAATAGTTTTAGAAAGCACGCCTTTTTATGGAGAATCAGGTGGTCAGATAGGCGATAGAGGTGTGATTAAAACCAAAAGCGCAACTGTGCAAGTTTTAGATACACACAGGATTGAGCAAGTTTATTTACACTCAGGGAAAGTAACTTCCGGAATAATTAAACTTAATCAGAAGGTAGAAGCCAAAATTGATTTACCCAGGAGAGAGAATATTACCCATAATCATACAGCGACGCATCTTTTACAGGCTGCTTTAAGAAAGGCCTTAGGAGAGTACCTTAGACAAGCCGGTTCCTGGGTAGGCCCGGATAGATTGAGATTTGATTTTACCCATTTTCAAGCCTTAACGCCGCGCGAGATAACTCGAGTAGAAGAATTAGTAAATAATCAGATTAAGCAAAATAAAAAGTTAGCTGTATTGAAGATGAGTTTTGAAAAGGCCCAAAAGTCCGGCGCCCTGGCCTTTTTTGGCGAAAAATATCAAGAAAAAGTCAGGGTAATTAAAATAGGTGATCTATCTTCAGAGCTCTGTGGCGGTACACATGTTAGCGCAACCGGTGAGCTTGGCAGGTTTAAGATTATAAGCGAATCTTCGGTTGCCTCAGGCATCAGGAGAATAGAGGCGCTAACAGGTAGGGCTGCAGCTGAAGCTCTTGCGCAAGAAGGAAATCAGCTTAAGAAACTTGGGCAAGCCTTTGGCGCCAGGCAAGAAGAGTTACCCGAACGCATCGAGGAACTTTTAAGCAAAGTCAAAGGATTAGATAAAAAGCTAGAGAGATCAAGGTTAGAAAATTTTAACTTAAGGATAGGTAAGATTATAAAAGAAGCAAAGGAAATTTCCGGTGTTAAAATTATTACTCAAAGAATTGCCAGCGCCCAGATGAACCTTTTGCGCTTAATGGCGGATTCACTCAGACAAAAACTGGATCCTGCTGTAGTGGTTCTAGCCTGTTCTGTGGCCAAGGAGAAAGTGCTGATAGTCTGTGCCTTAAGCCCCAAGGCGCGCTCTCTGGGTTTAGACGCGACAAAGATTATCCGCGCTATTTCCGTTGATCTCGAAGGCTCAGGCGGAGGACGCTCTGATTTTGCCCAGGCCGGAGGGCGTAAACCCCGGGGGTTAGAGCAGGCTTTATCGAAGGTAGAGGCAATAGTTAAGAAGGAGCTTAAATAAAATGAAGATGATTAAGATGGGTGGACAACAAATGCAGAAAATCCTGGGCCGGGATTTAAATTCCAAGAAAAGGATTCAGGAAAAGGTTAAAAAAATAGTTGAGGATGTTCGCTCTTTTGGCGATGAGTCAGTCTTAAAATACACCAGAAAGTTTGACCGCATTAAGTTAACTGCCAAGCAGCTAAAGGTGAGCGAAACCGAGATATCTGGCGCCTTTCAAAATATTAGCCCGGAATTTGTGGCTACGCTCAAAGTGATTATTGATAATATTACTAAGTTTTATGCCAAGCAACTCAAGAAATCCTGGAAGATTAAGGGAGAAGAGGGGATTAGTTTAGGTGAGAAGGTTACGCCTTTAGAAAAAGTGGGAGTGTATGTTCCCGCGGGGACAGCTCCTTTGGTCTCTACTGTGTATATGACGGTTATCCCGGCCAAGATTGCCGGAGTAGATAAGATTATTTTAAGTGCTCCTCCCAATAAATACGGCTCCATAGACCCGTATATTTTAGCTGTAGCCAACTTGCTTAAAGTGGATGAGATTTATAAGATCGGTGGCGCTCAGGCTATTGCCGCCTTGGCCTTTGGCACAAAAACTGTTCCCCGCGTAGATAAAATAGTAGGTCCGGGAAATATATATGTGAATGAAGCCAAAAGGCAGGTCTATGGTTATGTAGATGTAGATATGTTGGCTGGCCCCAGCGAAATTGTGGTTTTAGCCAATAACCTTAGCCACTTTGATTTTATTGCTGCGGATTTGGATGCGCAACTGGAACACATCGGAGGCCTGGCTATTTTAGTGACTACTTCCAAAAAGCTGGCTCGTTTGATGAAGAAGCGCGTAAATGGCGGGTATGTTTTCTTAGTCAAAAACTTAACCGAAGCAGTAAACTTGATTAACCGAATTGCCCCCGAGCACTTAGAGATTATGGTCAAGAATCCACGCAAAATCTTGAAAAAGATAAAGAATGCCGGGGCGATATTCTTAGGACCCTATTCGCCGGTAGCCTTAGGAGACTATGCTGCCGGTCCCAGTCATGTGTTGCCCACAGCAGGCACAGCGCGTTTTTCTTCCGGCATTTCGATCAATGACTTTGTAAAAAGGATGCACATAATTTCTTATACGAAAAAGGCCCTGGAGAAGGTCAGGGAGCCGATTGAAAAGATTGCCGAATTAGAAAGATTAGAGAAACACATTCAGTCGGTAAGGGTAAGATTTGAATAAAGGAGTTAAAACATGGCAAGAGCAAGAAAGGCAAAGAAAAAAAGAAGGACAAATGAAACGGATGTGCTGGTCAGTTTAAACGTCGACGGACAGGGAAAAGCCAAAATCAGCACGGGGATTGGGTTTTTGGACCATATGCTGGAGTTGTTTGCCAAGCACGGCCTGTTTAATTTAGAGGTCAAGGCCAAAGGGGATTTGCAGGTAGACTTACATCACACCAATGAAGATATTGCTATTTGCCTGGGCCAGGCCTTTAATCAGGCCTTGGGCAAAAGAGAAAGGATCCGCCGCTTCGCAGACAAGACTGTGCCTATGGATGAGGCTTTAGTGCATGTAGTAATAGATATCAGTGGGCGGCCTTACCTTAATTCCAATTGGAGAAAGAAAGTATATCAGGAAAAAGATGTTGAAGGCTATAATTTGGAATATACGCGGCAGTTCTTTCAGGCCCTAATTAACAATTTCCCGATCACATTGAATATTGCCATCTTAGCAGCCGGTCAGGATACGCACCATCTTTTAGAAGCAGTTTTTAAGGGAACGGCCAAGGCCTTGGATGAGGCCACGCAGATCGATCCACGGATAAAAGATATCCCCTCAACCAAGGGAAGGCTATAAAATGTTAACTATCCCTGCTATTGACCTTAAAGACGGAAAAGTAGTGCGCCTTCTTCAGGGAAAATACGAAGAGGTTACAGTTTACTCGCACGATCCGCTGGAGACAGCAAAAGATTGGCAGAAACAGGGCGCCAGCCGCTTACACCTGGTAGATTTAGATGGGGCCTTGTCTGGCAAGACTAAGAATTTTACTGCCATTCGCCAGATTATTGAAGGTACTAGTATTCCGGTTC
>JAMXCY010000107.1 GCA_024543015.1 Candidatus Omnitrophota bacterium
CGATGGTGCCGATATTCAAATGGGGTTTGGTGCGTTGAAAGACTTCTTTAGCCATTTTTGTCCTCCTTGTTATTTCCCAATTACTTTCTCTAATATATTTAAAGGCACTTCCGCGTAAAAGGAAGGCTCCATTGTATATGCGCCTCTTCCCTGAGTTAGGGAACGCAAGGCCGTGGCATAACCAAACATCTCTGCTAGTGGTGCAAAGCCTCTTATAACCTTGGCATTTGTTCTTTGGTTGATTGATTTTATCTGTGTGCGCCGGGAATTTAAATCCCCGATTACATCACCCAAAAACTGATCCGGGATAGTTACCTCAATATTCATTATCGGTTCAAGTAAAACTGACTTTGCTTTTTTTAAACCATCGGCAAAGGCTAAAGATGCAGCCATCTTGAAGGCAAACTCCGAAGAATCTACTTCGTGGAAGGAACCATCGACCAGCTTCACCTCTACATCCGTAACGCGATAACCAGCTAATACTCCAGCCTGGGCACTTTCCTCCACGCCCTTTTTGATAGACGAAATATACTCTAAGGGTATGGCTCCACCTTTAATCTTGTTGATAAAGTTAATTCCGCTATTACGCTCGCCCGGAGCAATCTCAAAGATCACATGGCCGTATTGACCTCTGCCTCCGGTTTGCTGAATGAATTTACTTTCAGACTTAGTTGGTTTAGTAACAGTCTCTTTGTAGGCCACATGAGGCTTACCTGCTTTTGTGGCTACCTTAAACTCACGCAACATCCTATCCAGCAAGATTTCCAAGTGTAATTCTCCCATCCCTGAGATAATCGTTTGCGCAGTTTCCTGATTATAAGAAACCTTAAAAGTCGGGTCTTCTTCTTGCAACCGATGCAGGGCTAAACTTAATTTTTCCTGATCCATTTTAGTTTTTGGCTCAATAGCCAAAAAGATCACCGGTTCAGGGAAATGCATCTTTTCTAAAATTACGGGATGATCTTCATCGCAAATCGTGTCTCCTGTTGTGGTCTTTTTTAGACCCACGCAAGCAGCGATATCGCCTGCGTGAACCACATCGACAATATTTTGTTTATTTGCGTGCAACTGGACGATCTTAGCCACACGCTCTTTGATTTCCTTTGTGGCATTGTAGATCTGGGAACCCGATTGAATAACACCGGAATATACTCTGACAAAGGTCAATTTGCCCACATAAGGATCAGCAATTACTTTAAAAGGAAGAGCGCATAAATGTTCATCGTCGGATGTCTTTCTTTCCTCTAGTTTTTTTGTTTTAGGATTTATCGCGCTGATTGGGACTACGTCCAGTGGTGAAGGCAAGTAATCTATTATCCCGTCAATAAGCATTTGCACGCCTTTATTCTTTAAAGACGTTCCGCAAAATACAGGTACAATTTTGTTGTTTAGCGTTGCATGGCGAATAGTCTCTTTTAACTCCTGGGGCCTAATTCCAACGTCATGAACAAATTTATCTAACGTAATTGCATCAGCCTCAGCCAATCTTTCAATTAATTGTAGACGATATTTGCTAGCCGCAGGCTTTAACTCCTCGGGAATCTCAATCTCTTCAAATTCTTTACCTTCATCATCCTTATAAATAAAGGCCTTTGACTCTACCAAGTCAACCACGCCTTTAAATTCACTCTCTGCCCCGATGGGTATCTGCAAAATTAAAGGATTTGCTCCTAGCTTTTCTTTCATCTGTTCAACAACAGCAAAAAGGTCACTACCTACTCTATCCAGTTTATTCACAAAAGCAATCCGTGGTACCTTGTAGCTATCGGCCTGTCGCCAAACAGTCTCACTTTGCGGCTCAACTCCACCTACGCCGCAGAAAACAACCACGGCGCCGTCAAGAACTTTTAAAGACCTTTCCACCTCGGCGGTAAAATCGACATGTCCGGGAGTATCGATTATGTTGATTCTGGTATCTTTCCAGAAACAGGTTGTGCTTGCAGCGGTTATGGTAATGCCCCTCTCTTGTTCCTGCTCCATCCAGTCCATGGTAGCGGTGCCCTCATCAACCTCACCTATCCTGTATATCTTGCCGGTATAGTAAAGTATCCTCTCGGTGGTTGTAGTCTTTCCGGCATCGATATGGGCAATAATTCCGATATTCCTGGTTTTTTTCAGATCAAACTTTTCCATCTTATCTAATTCTTGTTCTTGCAAAATCTTCATACTTTAAACTAAACATCACCATCTGTAATGGGCAAACGCCTTATTGGCCTCGGCCATTTTATGTGTATCTTCTTTTTTCTTGACTGCGCTGCCTGTGCCTTTATAAGCGTCGATAATCTCCTGGGCTAATTTTTCCTGCATTGGTTTTCCTTTTTTGGTCCGCGCGTAATCTCTAATCCAGCGAAGAGCTAGCGAAACCCCTCGTTCAGTCTTAACTTCTATAGGGATTTGATAAGTAGCCCCACCTACTCGCCGGGATTTCACCTCTAACAAAGGACGGACATTATCAATGGCCTTATTTAACACTACCAGGGCATCATTTGTACCAGTGCGCTCTTTGACAATCTCCAAGGCGCTGTAAACTATCTTTTGAGATTTTGACTTTTTACCCTTAAGCATAACCATGTTGATCAGTTCCCCTACTACTTTACTGTTATACTGTAAATCAGGAATCCGTTCTCTTTTTTCTGCCCTTCTGCGTCTCATTGTTATCCTTTAGGCCGCTTGGCTCCATATTTAGAACGCGACTTTCTCCTATCAGCAACACCCGCTGTATCTAAGGTACCTCTAACTATATGATACCTAACACCGGGTAAGTCCTTCACTCTGCCCCCACGCACCAGTACTATAGAGTGCTCCTGAAGATTGTGCCCTTCACCCGGTATATAGGCAGTAACTTCCACGCCTTTGGTTAATCTTACTCGGGCAACCTTACGTAAAGCCGAGTTTGGTTTTTTAGGGGTCTGGGTCTTAACCTGAACGCAAACTCCTCTTTTCTGGGGACAACCTTTCAAGGCAGGAGACTTGCTCTTTTTCTTAAACTTCTTTCTTCCTTTACGAATTAGCTGACTAATCGTTGGCATTGTTCTCTTTCTCTTTTTCTTCTGGCTTCTCTTGTGTCTGCCTAGTCTCAATCGGCTTGCCTTTTTTGGTCATCGTAATATCGCGGTGGGCATGGAAACCAGTTCCCGCAGGGATTAGATGCCCCATAATCACATTTTCTTTTAGACCCAATAAGTAGTCTCGCCTTCCGCTAGCCGCCGCATCTGTGAGCACCCTGGTTGTTTCTTGAAAGCTGGCTGCGGAGATAAAGCTTTCCATGCTTAAGGAAGCCTTAGTAATCCCTAATAGAATTGGTTTTGCCTGCGCAGGTTTTTTACCTTTTTTGCTCACCCTCTCGTTTTCTTCTTGAAACTTAATTTTATCCACCTGCATCCCGATAAGAAAATTGGTATCGCCGGAATCTTCTATTATCACCTTTTTAAGCATTTGACGGACAATGGTCTCGATGTGTTTATCGTTAATCTTTACTCCCTGCAAGCGATAAACTTCTTGAATTTCATTTACCAGATATTCCTGTAGTTTTTTATCACCTAAAACCTGCAAAATATCTTGAGGAACAACGGGCCCGTCAACCAGCTTCTGGCCCGAGCTAACCAGGTCGCCTTTGTAAACGTTAAGATGTTTGCCGTGGGGAATAAGATATTCCTTTTTCATCCCGGAAGAGGCGGTAATAACTATTCTTCTTTGCCCTTTTTTCGTTGCGCCAAATTCTACCGTTCCGTCAATTTCGCTGATAATAGCGGGGTCTTTCGGCCTTCTGGCTTCAAAGAGTTCCGCCACCCTCGGAAGCCCTCCTGTAATATCCGTAGTTTTAGAAATCTTTCTCGGAGTCTTGGCCAAGAGAGTTCCCGCCTGAATTTTCTGGCTATCTTTTACGACAATATGCGCGCCTACCGGAATCGTGTATATAGCCAATACTTCTTTTTTCTGATTAAGAATAATGATCTGGGGATGGCGTTCTCCTTTATGGTCGATAATTACTTTATCATAAAGGCCGGTAGTTACATCTAACTCTTTC
>JAMXCY010000108.1 GCA_024543015.1 Candidatus Omnitrophota bacterium
CTGCAAATCTCTGGGTCTTTCCTTCTGATTTCTGAAGCGCCAAATTGAGAATACAAACCTTGAAAACCAGATACAGGGCAGACGTAAAGACAGAAGCTTCTCTTCTCAAAAATCAGCCCGAACACAAAGGCCAGCAAGATAATTATTCCTAAAAGAATAAAAGTAGCAAACGGCTTAACTGTAAAAAAACCTGAGAAGAAAGTAGTAACTAAAAAGCCGATATTCATTACCCACATGTTCCTGAGGGTCTTAGGCCATTTTAGGTTGAGTCCTTCTAGCTTGCCTTGCCTGACGTCAAACAATCTTTTGCGCTGAAACCAATCAGAAAATATAGGAAAAGGACACATCATGCACCACATCCGAGAGAAACCTGGAACAAGGATGAGCATTAAAAGGACCCACCAGAGAATCCAGACAAGCATGATCCCAAAATTGTAATTGCCGGCAGAGTAACCGCCAAGAAATCCGGCCAGCAAGATAATCACAAATACAAAAAGATTGAAGATTAAAAGCAGTAAAGGAAACCATCTGGATTTAAACAGTACCCTGATAAGTTTGAATTTAGTCAGTTCAAAGCGCCAGTCTAAATCGATGATCCCAAATAATTTGTCTTTATTCACAACTCATTAGTCCCGTTTTTTTAAAAAAATCACTGCCAGACTCCCTAATCCTAAAAATAAAGTCAAAAATACATAGTTACGGAAACGCAAATTAGGCCCCACTACTAAATATCCAATCATATAGGGATGAAATTCCCCGCAGGTGACTGAACAGCGGAAAGCAAATCTCCCTGTTTTATCGGCCACAAAAGAAATGCTGCTATCTTGGCCGGGATTAGCTTTAGTTTCTAAACCGTAGCCATCTAGATAAAAGCCGTGGGTAACATCCTCGCTAATTAAACGAATCTTCACCCGCTCTCCTTTATTGACCTCAATAATATTGGGGGTGTAAGAGAATTTTTTGGCCTTAATCTCAATGGTTCGACTCCGCTCACCATTATCTTCCTGGGCAAACGAAGGCAAAACAAAAGAGAACAAAAACAAGACTGTTATAGTAAATATTTTCTTCATCGAAATTATTTAATAACTAATGTTACCCAATTTGAAATTGACTTTCTGCCTCCGCGGTCGCCTTTTGAACCATCCCAGGCAGCAAAAGCGCACAGTTTTTCTCCTTTAGGAAATTGGGCATCTACCTCATTATCCACAACGGGCAAGGAACGTTTAAACACTACTTTCCACTTTCCTTGTTCATAAATACCTCTGCCCTGAACATTCTGTATCGGCTTGTGCGTAATTGTGCCCACCCTGATGGCTAACAGGTCATTGACTGCGGAAGCGAATTCTTCCTTAGAAACAACGAACAGCTCTTCCTCTTCAAAAGGATAATAGAAATCTACATAGACCCGGGGTTGGAGATGTTCTTTTAGCCAGTATTCACTATCCTGGATTGCCTTCCAATGCCAGATATTAGCCCGGCCTAAGAAACCCATCATTAGCGTGGAAGCCTGCGTTTCTTCACCTAAGGGAAACATTACCGCCCCGGCATCAGAAAATTTACTAATCCCTACTGTGCTGTCTTGAGTCTCATCCGGCCACTCCAAATAAAAATAGATATCCTTTCGGTTATGGAAGGCCTTTACTTCTACATAAGGAACGCTCTTTTTGGGCCAGGGAAGGACCATCAGTTGATACAAGAGTTCGATTCTTTCTGCCGGAATGTTCTGCCAAAAAGAAAGGTCTATTCCCTGACTTAAATCAATCTCCTTATCTAAAGATTGTACTGATAAAATGGGCCTTTCTGGTTCTTCCTCCACTACCGCTATGCCCCTGGTGTGCTTAAATCCATGCCGTGCAAGCAAAGTAAAACAAATTACCGAAAGTGCAATTATCAATATTATTAATATTTTCTTGACCATAATCTCAAAATTCCGGCGTTCCTATCACCCTCTCTTTATTTAAATTCTGAAATAACTTCTTTTCTTCTCCCAGAAACTTAAGCAACTCTTGAACAATTTCTTTGTAGACATAGGCATCTTTTTCTTTTAGTATTATTTGCGCAATCGCCTTAGCCCCTGGGTAAAGATGTCCCCAGAAGAACTTACCTTGGGCCTGGTAACACAAATCAGCTTTAACTTGAGCATCTTTTAGCTTGTGATTCAATGCATAGCGCTTCTTGAAAATTAAATAGTGCATAAACTCTAATTCGGCAAATAAAGAATCCGGCCGATCCTCACTCATCTCAAGACCAAAGGCTTTATAAAAACCCATGACTTCCGCTAAGGCCTGGGCCCTCTGAAAAGTGCCTTGGGCTGTATATTCTGTGGTATATAGCCAGATACCTTTATTGCGAAAAAGCAGATCATAGGTTTTGATAATCCTCTGACGTTGACTTTGCCACTGTGGAAAATATTTAAAAAAATCATCACCTGGATAAGAAAATCCGGCAGAAAATATCTTATATTTAAGTAATCTTTGACGATTAGCTGATACTGATTCTGTGAACGTTTCTTTTTTCATCATAATTCTTTCTGATAATAATCGGCTCAGTCAAAGGCACTCGGACTATTTCCTGGGCATTGGCATCATAACCAATAGCCTCGCCATTACTTATGGTGCCATGGGCCTTAAAGCTGTGAACAATTTTATCCGTACATCCCATTAATACCAAAGCAGCGATAAATTTCTTATCACGATAGCTTCTGCGATATATATTTAGCGCATCTTTTGCCCCAGGACCAAATAACTGCAAATTAAACTCATCTGAAGCATTAAGCGCAGGTATGTAATAGACATTAGGCTCAAGACCAAATTGAGGATATAAAGGCAAAGCTACTTTTTTAACATGCACAAGATAATCTATAGGATTATCCGGATTAGGATACTGCCAGTGATTTTTAAATCCAAATAACCTAATTTTACCAATACAATTAACTACACACTGTGTCTGCTCACCCTGCTCTATAGCTGGGAAACAAGAAATACACTTCTCTGATTTTTTAGTCTCAGCACGAAAAAAAGACTTTTTATAAGGACAGGCCCTGACACATTCTTGATATCCACGACATCTTTTCTGATCAATCAATACAATGCCATCTTCTTTTCTCTTGTAAATGGCCTTGCGCGGACAAGCAGCCAGACAAGCCGGATAAGTGCAGTGATTACAGATACGCTGCATATAAAACATCCAGGACTGATGTGGAAGTTTCATATATTGGCCTTTTTTTACTGCTTCGAAACCTTCATCCTCACCTATATTAGGAGACTGATAATCCTCTGGCTCCGGGATAAACCCCAGCATCTTCTCACCAAAAGGAGCGGCTTCAAAAATAGTTTTACCTTTATAAGTCTGTCTACGCCAACGCTGTGGACCTAATTTCTCCAGAATCCGTACATCCCAGCCTAAGGGATAAAAGCCCCAAGGTTTAGTTTCAACATTATTCCACCACATATATTCCTGACCCCTGCCTGAGGTCCAGGCATTCTTACAGGCAAAAGTACAGGTTTGACAGGCAATACACTTATTGATATCAAAGACCCAGGCTGCCTGTTTCCGGGGACGCGCCTGCGGATATTCATATTCCATCTTGCGGTTTATCTGCCAGTTATATACTTTATGGCTCATCCTATAAATCCTCCACTTAAGAATTTTTTCATCGCCACACTAGCATAAGTTGGCCTAAAGCCCAATTTTGCTGGTCGCCACTTACCTTTACCGTGCAAGCCTGCATCCTCAGCCTTAGTAAATTTAACAAAACTCTCTTTGGGCGCACCGTTTGGACAATGCACATCCGGGGCAAAGCCCTTACCGATTACCTGGCCAATAGTATCTTTTCGCACCAGGCTGTCGGTCATTAGATTAGGTTTTAACCAGCTGCGTGTAGCGCTTTGATGCGAACCAAAGCGATACATTGCCTGATATCCGGTGCGCGGGTTTCTGGCTAAACCGTCTTTATTCTTCAAATGACCTTCCACAGAGCCATAAGTTGCCCCATACATATG
>JAMXCY010000109.1 GCA_024543015.1 Candidatus Omnitrophota bacterium
GGCAGGACTTGAACCTGCAACCTAGTGGTTCGAAGCCACTCACTCTATCCAATTGAGCTACGGGCGCACATCTTGAATAATTTCATTGTGTTAGGCAATTATTATATCTTAAGATAGCCAATAAGTCTATAAAATTAAAGGTCCCTGATGGCCTGGATTCTTTTCAAGACAGGAGGATGGCTGTAATCGAAAAATACCTTTAAGGGATGGGGGGTCAAATTTGATAAGTTATCCACGGTCAACTTTTTTAAGGCCCTGATGAAGGCTGGCGCTTTCCCATATGTGGCGACTGCGTAATTATCTGCTTCATATTCTCGCCTGCGTGAAAGGAAACTGCTCAAAACCGAAAAAAGCATATTAATCGGGGCATAGAGAAAACCGAAAAAGAAAAGGCTGGCGTAAATCGAGGTTGCTTCCATTTGAAAAGCCGCAAATAAACCGGGGTTTTCGATAAATAAAGAAAGGATAAAAAACATTACTCCGTTAGTCAAGATGGCTAAAGCCACAGACTTAATGATGTGTTTTTTCTTGTAATGACCGATTTCATGGGCAAGAATAGAAACAAGCTCATCAACGCTTTGCTTCTCGATCAAGGTATCAAATAAAGCAATGCGCCGGGATTTGCCAAATCCCGTAAAGAAGGCATTTGCTTTGCTAGAGCGCCGCGAGGCGTCCATCTTAAAAATACCCTTAATCTTAAAATCCTGGGCCCGGGCATATTGTTCAATAGCCTCTTTAAGCTCTCCGTTTCTTAAGGGAATGAATTTGTTAAAAAGTGGTAAGATTACTACCGGGGCAATGAACACCAGAAACAGTTGAAATGAACTCACCCCCAACCAGCAATAAATCCAAGCCCATTTTCCAGTTTTGGCGAAAAACCATAAAATAGCCGAAAAAATTATGCCGCCGATAATTGCTCCTAAGATTAAACCTTTTACTATGTCCAGAATAAAAGTCTTAAACGTGGTACGGTTAAAACCGAATTTCTCTTCTAGAACAAAGGTACGATAAACAGAAAAAGGAATGCTCAAGAGTCGAATTGCCAGCATTAAGGTTGCAGCAAAAATTAATCCGGTAGGAATAATTCCAAGATTAAAACTCCTGGCAAAGTTATCCACGACATTGAATCCACCAACCAGGATAAAGGTAAGAATAATCAAGGTAAGGATTGTATCTTTAACCAGTCTAAAATTTGTATTTTCTTTTAGATAACTTTGCGATTTTTTGTATTTCGCAGCGTCATAGAAGCCTACAAATTCTTCCGGAAGCTTCAGGCCGAGGGCTCTTACATTCAAATGCTCTACAATTAAGTCCAAAAGGTACTCGCCGATTAAAATAGTTAAAATAATTACTAAATAAATATTCACCCCTACCCTTCCTTACCTATTCTAGTTCCTTCAGGTAATCCCTAATCGATATAGCGGCGATCGTTCCTTCTGCGCAGGCAACATCCACCTGTCGCACTTTATCCGCGCGTAGATCACCTATAGCATATATGCCCGGCAGGGAAGTCTCCATCTTTTCGTTAGTGATAATGTATCCTGATTTATCCAACTTGACCATGTTTTGTAAAAATTTTGAATTGGGTAAAAGTCCCGCATATATAAAAACACCGGAAACTTTGATTTGTTTTTCCTGGCCATCCTTACGGTCTTTTAGTGTAATAGAATCCAGGAGTCCTGTTCCGTTTATGGCTGAAAGGGCGTGATTAAGGAAAAAAGTTGCCTTTTTTTGCTTTTTGAGCCTTTCCTGCAATATCTTTGAGGCGCTCATCTGGGGTAGGAATTCTACAAAGGTAACGCTTTGCACATATTTAAGCAGGGCCTCCCCTTCCTGTAAACCGGAATTGCCACATCCGATAACTGCAATATCCTTATTTCTAAAAAGCGGCCCATCGCATGTTGCGCAATAAGAGACACCTTTGCCTCTGTATTTTTCTTCGCCGGGTACATTTAATTTTTTCGGGATGCTGCCGGTTGCCACAACCAGTGCATAGGCGCTATATTGTCCCTTTTCTGTCTTTACCTTTATGGTCTTGCCGGACGTAGCAAGCTCTTTTACCTCGTTAAATTCAATAATCTCTGTGCCAAACCTTTGAGCCTGCTGCTTAAATTTATCGCTCAACTCCATTCCAGCAATCCCATCCGGAAAGCCGGGATAGTTCTCTATGAAATCAGTACTGGCTAGCAATCCTCCGCATTGGACTTTTTCCAACAGGAGCGTATTTAGTTTTTCTCTTGAGGCATAGATTGCGCAAGTTAACCCCGCTGGTCCGCCTCCTACAATAATTACATCGTAGGTAACTTCACTCATATTTAAATCACTCCTCTGTTTTTTCTGCCTATATCTTTACAGCTAAAGAAGCTCGAGTTAATATTATACCTCTTAAAACAATAAATCCCAAGCGGAATCTCACCTGGGATTTATTTATAGGTTCAAAAATCAGACCTTTGTTACATTGATGGCCTGTTCGCCTTTAGGGCCTTGCTGAACTTCAAATTCAACTTCCTGGCCTTCCTCTAAAGTCTTATATCCTTCACCCTGAATCGCACTGTGATGCACAAATACATCTTTGTCTTCTTCAGTAGAAATGAATCCATAACCTTTTTGATTACTGAACCACTTAACTTTTCCTTTCGCCATTATTCACTATTCTCCTTTCCATAAAAAAGACCGCAAGCGAGTTCCTCTTTGCTTTGCGGCCCCAAGACTTCTACTCCCTTACTTACTACTCTACTACTGGATATAATCATATATTCTTTTTTATTCTTTGTCAAGAAAAATCAGGGTTTTTATTTTTTCAAACAGGCTATCTTCAATGTCGTAAACATGCCATCCAGCCAGGGCCAGAACATCGCTATCACTAAAGCACCCTCAACTTCCTTTTTAAATAAAGTCTGATTATCATGAACCCCACCGCAATCTTCGGTCAATTTAAGGTCTCCTTCAGTGGGCTGTTGGCCTTTTGGTTTTAGCGCAGGGCCCAAGATATCCGTCAATACCTTATTCCATTGGTCTGTGTCTTTAGTGAAGAAAACAAGCTCAACATATTCATCGCTAATTGTCCGCTCTTCATCAACGCTCAAGTTGTTAAATCTCTCAATCAGCTGCTTTAATTTCATAAGATTTCTCCTCTAGTAGTTCTTTCTCCAATATATCCTTTTCTCTGGTTTCTTTTTGCCTGAGATCTTCATACAGAGGACTGTGAACAATTTTTCTAGCTACTGCATAAGCTTCTGCTTTAGAATCATAATACCCGAGAGAAATATATTCTATGGGTCTTGTTAATATCATGCTCAGCATCAACTTTCTATTTAATAATACCTTAATCCTGGTACCCAGGTTATCCCTTATAAAATTTTTATATGTTATTTTCTTTTTCTCACCCAATATTGCCCTGACCTCAAAAGGTTTGGGGACAAACTCGAAAGGATTAAGAAGCATATGTTCTACCACAAAGGCATATTTAAAATCCGCTGCCTTAAATACGAAAATAGGTTCCTCTGCACTGGTCTGCCTGTTGATCCTGTTTACCTGAACCACGCTATTTAATCTCAGTAATTGTCCAACGCTGTCTTTTGTGCCACAGCCTGAGATTACCCCAGAGAGAATAATAGAGAGAATAGCCAAAGTTACACTTTTGAAACCTCTGCTCATCTTTTCTCCTTCCACCCTGCCTTTATAATTTTATCAACTTATAGCCCCGGTTGCCTAAGCCAATCTTAGCAGCATACTCCAGCTGCTTAAAGCCGTCTCTGTTGGGATGGACTTGTTTAAATATATCCAGTCCGCAAGCCTTATTAACCAGGTCCATCCCGGCCTGATCAATGCTTACCGGATCATTGGAAGCAAATATCCCTATATCCGGAGCAATACGCGGATCATCCTTAGCCAGACAGTCGCATTCCTTAGTAATCTTAATGGCAAAATTAACAAAAATGCTCTTCTGTTCTTTCCCCTTTAACACCGCGCTGGCATACTCCACCATCCTCTCCTG
>JAMXCY010000110.1 GCA_024543015.1 Candidatus Omnitrophota bacterium
CCTTGACATAGGGTAGGGGGGTATGGTATATATAAAGGGAACATTTAAAAATAGGAGGTGGAGATGAAGCTACTCAAGGCTTACATAAGGACATTTATGGTCGATGCTGTGATTCACGCCTTAAAGACAATAGGCGCGCCGCGACTTACGGCCATAGACGTCCGGGCATTAGGGGATGAGATAGCCCCGGATAAACTAAATATATCGGCTAAACTGGGCAGTACCTATACCACAATGGTAAAATTAGAGTTGGTCTGTAACGATAAATGTGTGGAGGAGGCGGTTAAGGTAATCCAAAAAGAAGCGCGCACAGGCAGAAAAGGTGACGGAATAATCGTTATTTCTCCAATTGAGCAAGCAATCAAAATAAGGACTGGTCGCAAGGGCGAAAAAAGCATTATTAACTGTAATGGAAAAACAAAATAACGAGCCAGGCACAAGCTTTACGCTTTTTCTAGGGGTTTTTCTGCTTTCTTCAGCTGTGCTTTGTTTGGAAATACTGGCGAGTAGAGTTTCTTCTATTATTTTCATCCATAACTATGCCTTTATGGTAGTATCTCTGGCCATATTGGGCCTGGGGTGTGGGGGCATATATGTCTTTTATAGATGGAGGTCTAAAAAAATAGATGAGCCTTACAGAGAATTTTCACTCTTCAGCAGCCTGTTTGCAATTTCAGCCTCTTTATTCATAATTCTAATCACCGAAACTGCCTTCCTTACCAACAGGTTCGTTTATTTCCTTATTTTATCCGTTCCTTTCTTTTTTGCCGGCGTTGTGTTATCGCTCGCTTTTCGCTTGTTTACGCAGGAAAGTTTTAAACTCTATGCCGCGGACCTGATCGGGGCTGCCTTTGGCTCGTTTTTGGCTATAGGGATACTGAATCTTTTAGGAGGAGTCAACGGCATCCTGTTTGTAGGTCTCTTGGGCTCAATTGCTTGCTTTATCTTTATAAAGGGGCGGCAGAAGAAAACCTTATCTTTAAGGAAACCAGCCTTATTATCCTCCCTGTGTTTACTTTTATTTTTTACTAACATATTCGTTTCATTTTTGGGAGAGGTCCCAGTTGGCAGAGACCCGCGTAAGGATTTATACATTAGGTTAAATAACCCTCTTTATGAGGCAGAGATAAGCGAAACGAAGTGGAGCGCGTTCGGCCGCACCGATTTGGTAAGCTACAAAGATGAGCAGAGTGCAAAGGTTCTTTTTATTGATGGGGCGGCCGGCACGTCCATGTATAAATTTAACGGAGATTTAGAAAATCCCGGGGAACTTATTGAGTTTTTAAGAGTAGGATTTTCCGGTGCTTTCCCTTTCTACTTTTTAAAAGAAGGCCAGAAAGACGATATGCTAATCATTGGTCCGGGGGGCGGCAAGGAAGTTTTGATTGGTTTGCTGGCCAGAGTAAGTAATATTACCGGAGTGGAAGTCAACAAAGACTTTGTAGATATAGTTAAAAAGTATCGCGCCTATAATGGCGGAATTTATACGGATTTTAAAAATGTAAATATAGTTGTTAATGAGGGAAGAAGTTTCCTCAGAGGTTCCGATAAAAAATACGATATCATCATGTTTACCCTCCCGGTTACAAAAAGCTCAAGAAGCCGCGAGGGTTATACCCTGACTGAGAGTTATCTTTTCACGGTAGAGTCCATTAAAGATTATTTTGGTCATTTAACTAAAGAGGGAAGATTAATAGTTGTCTTGCACCATCCCCATGAGATGCTGCGTTTCGCCGTCACCGCTCTAACAGCCTTAAAAGAGATGGGTATAGAAAACCAGGATGCGATGGAGCATATCTATACACTCGGAACAGAGATGAGCCCACTTTTAGTATTAAAGAGGACGCCGTTTACTCTTGCCGAAGCCAATGCCAGGCACCAGGCTATGCATCTGTTGAAATTAGATGCCCCCAAGTCATCTTACATTCCGCATATAGAACAGCAGACAATATTGCACCGGCACGAGGGGGAACTTCATGAATTCAGTATGTTTAGTGAAGCTATGGTGGCATTATCAAGGGGAGATATAGAATTAAATGATTTGATAACGACAATGTCCCATGATATCAGCGCACCCCGTGACAATAAACCATTCTTCTTTAAACATGCAATAGGCCTGCCATCTGATTTGTCCTCGCTTCTTACGTTTATTGTGCTGATTAATATATTTGTTATCTTTATTCCCGCATTATATAAAGGAACGGCCAGGAATATGCTTAAGCCCCTGGCCATATTTATGCTTCTGGGGGCGGGGTTTATGCTGGTGGAAATCTCCTTTTTTCAAAAGTTGACCTTATACCTTGGTTCTCCCACAATATCGCTGGCAATTCTTCTGGGATCGCTTTTGGCGGGAATGGGCGCAGGAAGCTACTTTGGCAGAAGATGGTGTCCTAATAGCAATATTAACAGGTTAAAAATAATTTCTTCGCTTATTTTTATCACGATTATATTTTTACTTTTTATTCACCCGCTCATCTTAAATAAGTTTTTAGGAGCCAGTATTTTAATTAAGGGCTTGCTTACTTGCGCCCTTTTAACTCCTTTAGGGTTTATCTTAGGCATTCCCTTTCCTACAGCTATCAGCTTATTGAAAGAAATGGGTGCCGAAGCTGCTATTGCCTGGATGTATGGCGTAAACGGGACGATGTCTGTTTTAGGTTCTGTGGTTGCAATTTGTGTTTCTCTTACCTTTGGCTTCTCAGCTGCTCTTATCCTGGGAGCGCTGTGCTATTTGGCAATAGCGTTCATATTAATCTAGATTTAAAACCGAGGAACTTTTTAAGCAAAGGGAGATAAGACGATGCATGGAGAAGAATTAAGTGGATATGCCTATGGCATGTGGCCGGTGGTTATTTTCAATATCTTGCTTTTTCTTTTTTTCGCCATAGGCTTCATCAGGCCAAAGAAGAGATTTGAATGGCGTTCAATGGGGGCTTTCTTTGGTTTCATTGTTGCGTTGTTTACCGAGATGTATGGTTTTCCGCTGACAATTTATTTTCTCTCAACATGGATGGGGAAATCTTATCCAGTTCTTGATCCTTTTTCACATCCCAGCGGACACTTAGTCTTAGTATTCTTAGGACTAGCCCATTCTCACCTGGCTATGTCTGTTCTTCACCTAATCAGTAACGGGATAATATTCTTTGGTTTTTATCTTATGTATAAGGGATGGATGTTGATTCATGGCGCAAAAGGAGATAAATTAGTTACCGAGGGCGTGTATTCTTACTTAAGACACCCTCAATACAGCGGCCTGTTCTTGGTCACCATCGGCTTCCTCATTCAATGGCCTTCTCTGACTACCTTGGTTATGTGGCCGATACTTATCTTTGCTTATTACAGGTTGGCTTCGCGAGAAGAAAGGGATATCGCAAGACAATTTAGGCAGGAATTCCTGGAGTATAAAAAAAGAGTCCCAGCATTCATACCCCGGTTTAAGAAAAGAGTAAGCAGATGAAACAATTAACTGCGCACGCAGAACAATTAGTCTTTTTAAGAAAGATTGAAGGGCAAATTCGCGGCGTGCAAAAGATGATCGTAGAAAAAAGATATTGCATAGATATTTTAATCCAACTTCATTCTATTGTCGGGGCTATTTTAAGGGTGGAGGACAAAATACTGAAAAAACATCTTGAAGGTTGCGTTACAGAGGCCTTAAAAGGTAAATCTGGTCTTGAAAAGCAAAAGAAGATAGACGAAGTGTTAAATTTGCTCAAAAAATTTAGAAGGAGCGGTTAAAATGGCCTGGCGTTCTATTTCTAAAATAGCCTATATTCTTATGGTTATTCTATTTTTACCACTTGGATTTGCCTGGTCGCAAGACACCGAAGCCGTAGACCTTGATGCGCTTATTAATGAGGCGCTAAAAAGCAACCCCCGAATATTGGCTGCCTATAGTAATTGGATAGCAGCGGAGTTTAAGACAAAAGAGGTGCAGGGCCTGCCAGACCCTATGCTAAGCTATACTTATTTTGGCAAGAATGTTGAGAG
>JAMXCY010000111.1 GCA_024543015.1 Candidatus Omnitrophota bacterium
CTCCTCTGAGAGCCTTCCTAAGAGGCGTGTTTCAATTTTGTTCACCAAGCGCCTCCTGGCCAGGAATCTATTTAAGGCCCGTGAACGATCCTGGTGGCATTTCACCTCTATACCAGTCGGCCGGTGCTTCAGATAAACACAACTGGATGTCTTATTAACTTTCTGCCCGCCTCTACCGCTTGAGCGGATAAATTTCTCACTAAGGTCGTTCTCGCGCACATCCAGCCGGCGCATCTTTATCTTTAAAGCATTTTCTTTAGCTTTACTTACCTTAAATTCCATTTATATATTCAGCATAAAGATTTTAAATTCTGTTGAAGCTTAGCCTCAACAGGGAATATTAAATATTAAATTCAAGTTGCACGTTTTGTCTTTTTGCAACTAAGTTGCAGTATTCACAGTCAGCGCCTGACTTAGGTATTGGGCCCGAGAGCAACCTGGCTGCATCCTGAACTATTCTTTTAGCTGATTCGATATCGGTCTCTATCCTTATCGGCTCAACGTGGAACTTTACAACGCCCTCCTGGCGCACCTCTAGAGGCCAATAATAAAGTAAATATGCTATTCCTTTTGTCTTGAAACCACAAGATTCTAACATTAAACAATAGCAATCAAGTTGATTTTGATAATATTTTCTAGGGTCTCCTTTTAATTCTGAGCCCCTTGTCTTGTAATCTAAAGGAATATGATAGCTCCTTTCCACAAGACAATCGTCTAAAGCGCCGATCAATACGGCATTTGCAGCTTTATCTTCATAACGCAAATTACTGTTGCGCCAATTTCTCCATTTCTCTAAGGTTGCAATATCTGAGAAAAGTTTTCCTTCCATCTTACCCTGCACCTCAGGAGGCAATTCGTTATTTAAACGATACCGATCAAAGTATCTCTTGATAACCAAATCCATACCCCCGGGCAAAGATGGGAATATGCCACGTGGCCTTTTTATATTCTTAACTTTGTCAAGCCAGAAGCATCGAGGGCATTGCAGGAAAACATTTAAGGTTGAGGGCGATAATCTATAAGGCTGCATTGTTTTGTCCTTTTATTATACATCCAAAGCCAAAAAGCCTCAAGAGTTATCTTATCTTGAGGCTGGGGTAGACTTATCCTGCGTATTTTCTAGCTTTCTTGAGAAACAGCGTCTTGCTTCTGCTCTTCTATAAAAGCAGGAGACTCCTCTTTAGCAGACTCCTCTTTAGCAGGCTCCTCTTTAGCAGAAATTTCCTCTACTGTTGTTTCCGGGATGGGGCGGCGAACCGATTCTAAAGATACCCCTGCCCTTAAAGCGTGCATTACTCCGATGGCTTCCAGGTAGTTCTCAACAATAAACAGTTTGCCCGGAGCAAACGGCAAATCTTCTAAACTGTTTTCCATCTGATTTTTGTTTTCTCTTACTGCGATAACCGGTATGCCCTGTTCCAGCGCCGCCAGAGTCGGCAGGCCCAGACAGCCATCGGGAATGATCAGGCAGGATATATCCGAAATAGTTAAGGCCCCTGTGCGCTCCAATATTTGTTGGTCGGCAATGATTCTGGGGCTGCGGTGTAAGCCTTTAAGGATGCAATGAAGAAAAGTTGTGGAAACCAGCTCAGCTGACTTGCGCGGATCAACTACGCCAATCTCCAGGTCCAATATATCGCGCGATTCCAACATCGGAGAATGAGCCGAAGGAATATTAAACAAAGTGGATAGCGTATGAGTAAGCATGGCCTCAACCCCACCCCAGGGATTGATCATGTCTTCATCCTTAAAATAATCCGCGTGATAGCTTGAAGGAACTTTAATCACCGTAGATAAAGCAACGGCATCATATTCTGATCTATATTTCTCTAAGACTTCGCAAAGATGCCCGAAGCGTTCGATGATGCCGACTGCTCTGCCCGAGCTGGAAAACAAAGCTTTCATTAAAACATTATCTTCCAGCATGACCACCTTGGGGCAGCTAAGTCCCAGAGTCGCTCTGGCTGCAGAAACTGAATTTATAACCGCATCGTAGAAAAATTTGTCTTGGTGCTTGTCCATAATCAGCATTACTCTATTGATCGGCACCTTCTGTAAGGCTATGCTTCCCATCAACAAGCGCGTAATAATGCTGCCTTCCACGTATAAACCGTTTTCGGGCAGTTCATTGATATCGGAGGCGTTAACCACGTTAGGATGAGTAATTAAATTGTCGCATGCGGATGCTAAAAGTCTGGCCACCGGCCCGGCATCACCGGAATGCCCGCCGATTTCGGCGCCGATACCTGTGGGTATAAGCAACACGGAGTTAAATTGGTCAAAAGATTCATATTCCCGCTTTTTAAATTTAAAAATAGAGTCTCTGGGTATAGTATAGGATGAGTCTGTGTCTTGTAAGACTCCTAATTCGCAGTTGTACGAATTAGCGTCGGTTTTAGTCACAGCAAAACGGATCGGCGTTTCGTTAGGGGCGATTTCGTCTAAGACAACTTCACTTAAATGGCTTAGCAATGCCTGGTGACCTTTAATGACCGGTATAATTATTTCTTTTTCATACAGTAGCATACGTACCTCCTCCACATTTTGACAGGAAGTGTTCGTAATCAAACTGTTTTTTTAATTCGAACTTTCCATCTTGAGTCCGCGCGTAAATCATCGGTAAATTTACGCCGTTAAACATACTGGCCTTGACCAGCGTATAAGCCCCCACCTTTTGAAAGATTATCCTGGAGCCCGTCTTGAGCGGACGGCTGAATTGATATTCGCCGAATAAATCGCCGGCCAAGCAGGTTGTTCCTGCTAAGATATATTCGTATTTTCCGTCAATTGATTCCTGCATCACTTCGGGTCTAATCTGGTATTCAAAGATTTCCGGCATATGATTTACGGTGGTATCAAGCACCGCTATATCTTTTCCGTCACTGCTAAAAATATCCAATACAGTGGAAACAATGGAACCGGCCTCCCCGACTATGGCCTTACCGGGTTCAAAAAAGATATCTACGTCATATTTATTCTTGATAAAATTAACGGCCTCAGCTAAAGGAGCCAGGTCGTCCTGATTGTTAAATAAATAGCCTCCGCCTAAATTTATCCAGCTCAACTTTGCGAATAGTTCGGGTAGGGTTTTGTCGATATGCTTAACGGTCTGGAGCAGTTGATTGATGTCTTTTGATTCGCAGTTGGTGTGAAAAAGTATTCCGTTTATTTTTTTGACAAACCATGACTTACTCTGCCAGGCCGCGCAGAGTTGATCCAAGGGCACGCCTAATTTTGAATGTTTGCGGCAGGGATTGTACCTGCAGTCTTCAACAAATGATAATTGCGGATTTATTCTTATTCCGCATTTTGCCTGAGTGGCAGCTCGATGATAGAAACGTTTTAGCTGGGATAAAGAATTAAAACTGATATAATCGCATAATTTAGAGATATCCTCAATCTCATCGGGCCTAAAACCCGGAGTCGTGATATGCACTATTCCGCGATAACCCAGAAATTCTCTGACTAATTTTGCTTCGAAGAGGGAACTTACGGAGAACCCGTTTACGGCAGGAGTCATTACATCTAAAGCATCGGCAATAGAAAAGGTTTTTAAAGGAAAAAGAATCTTGCAACCGAAACTCTCTCTAAACTTAGATAAAATACTAAGATTATTTAAAATACTATTTTCGTCATAGACAAATGCCGGTGTGTGCAATTCAGTTATCGCACTAACACCGTTTTTTCTTGTCATCCGTATTAAATCAGCCTCCTATTTCTATCATTTAAAAAATAACTCGAAAAACCCTCTACAATAATTGTACTCTTAAAAGCAAAAAACATCAAGAAAAATTTTCAAGTTTTTTTTATTTCTTATTTTATGATAAATATGCAATATTTGGTAAAATATTGTCCGCTTAACAAAAAATACGTATTTTTTATAATTTTTATCCTTTTTTCTTCAAAGTTTTTAATTTAGCCCTCTGTATTTGCTTTTTTTCCCTTAATAACCTGGATA
>JAMXCY010000112.1 GCA_024543015.1 Candidatus Omnitrophota bacterium
CTGTGCGCATTACTCATAAACCCACTGGCATTGTGGTTCAGTGCCAGAATGAAAGGTCACAGTTCAAAAATAAATCCTCGGCAATGAAAATATTACGCGCCCGGCTCTATGAAAGAGAAAGCCAAGAACAGAAGAAGAAATTAGAAGCCGATTATGCCCAAAAGCAAGAGATTGCCTGGGGCAGCCAGATTCGTTCCTATGTGCTGCATCCCTATACCATGGTCAAAGACCACCGCACCAATCTAGAAAAAGGTAATGCCAGCGCCGTAATGGACGGCGACATCGACGAGTTCATTGAAGCCTATTTGAAGTGGAAGCTTAAGAAATAAAATGTTTAAATTTTTGATTAATAAGATTGTTGGCTCGCAAAGTGAGCGGATCTTGAGGCGGTTTCTGCCCGCGGTGGAGAAAATCAATAGCCTGGAAGGTGCAATGGCCGCACTTTCTAACGAGCAGCTTAAGGCCAAGACTGACGAATTTAAAAAACGTATTCAAGAGAAAGTCAAGGCTTCTGGAGCGCTCTTAGAGGATTTAGAGCGTCAACTTCAGGAAGTAGCTGTCCCTCAGGAGAAACAGAAAGCAAGGGCCAAAATTAGAGATGCTAATAACAAAACCTTAGAGGAGGTGCTTCCTGAGGCCTTTGCGGTAGTACGTGAAGCTGCCAGGCGCACCATTGGCCTGCGCCATCACGATGTGCAGCTTTTTGGCGGGATGACGCTGCATTACGGAATGATTGCCGAGATGGCCAATGGCGAGGGAAAGACTTTAGTAGCGACACTGCCGGCTTATCTCAATGCCTTAAGTGGCAGGGGTGTGCATATAGTTACTGTCAATGATTACCTGGCCCGCCGTGACCGCTACTGGATGGGACCGGTTTATGAATTCTTGGGGCTTTCCGTAGGGGTAATCCAGCATGAGCTGGACGATAAGCAGAGACAAACTGCCTATCACAGCGATATTGCCTACGGCACCAATAATGAATTCGGTTTTGATTACTTGCGTGACAATATGAAGTTTCGCCAGCAAGATTTGGCGCAAAGGGAATTTAATTTTGCTATTGTTGATGAGGTGGACAGCATCTTAATCGATGAAGCCAGGACGCCTTTAATTATTTCCGGGCCGGCTGAAGGCGCCACCGATAAATACTTCCAAGCAGATAAAATTGCCTCTCGCCTCAAAGGGCGCAAGATTAGCGATAAAGAAGAGATGGAAGCTAAGTACAAAGAAATAGATTTAACTAAAGGTCTTGATTTTGTCATTAAAGAAAAGGAGCACCTGGTTTATCTTACTGAAGAAGGGGAGAAAAAGGCTGCCGGGATGTGGGGAGCAGATAACTTAAACACAATTGAGACCATGCCCTTGAAGCATCTGACCCAGCAGTCCTTGCGTGCGCATAATCTGTTTCAGCGCGATGTAGATTATATAGTTAAGGATGAAGGGGTAGTTATTGTTGATGAGTTTACCGGAAGGTTGATGCCCGGTAGACGCTGGATTGATGGCTTGCATCAGGCCATTGAAGCTAAAGAGGGGGCAAAAATAGAAAAGGAGAATCAGACCCTGGCTTCAGTTACCTTCCAGAATTACTTTCGCATGTATGAGAAGTTAGCGGGGATGACCGGAACCGGCGCAACAGAAGCGGAAGAGTTTCACCATATCTATAATTTAGACGTGGTCAGTATTCCCACCAATACCCCGATAATTCGCCAGGATTCAGCCGATGTTATTTATAAGACAGAGAAAGAGAAATTCAAGGCAGTTGTTGATGAGATAGCCCGGAAACATAAAAAGAGACAACCGGTTTTAGTGGGCACAATTTCTATTGAAAAATCCGAACACTTAAGCCAACTGCTCAACCAGCGCGGCATTGCCCACAATGTTTTAAACGCCAAACGTCATGAGATGGAAGCACAGATTGTGGCCCAGGCCGGACGTTTGGATGCGGTAACTATTGCCACCAATATGGCCGGACGGGGCACGGATATTCGCTTAGGAGGAAACCCGGAGTTTATGGTTGAGGGTATGCTTAAGCAGCAGAAGATTGGGCCTTACGATGTCAACTACCAAAAGGAGCGCGAGAAACTTATTTCTACTCTCGGCCCTGGAGTTTTGCTTGAGTGCAAAAAGGTAATGGAGTTAGGAGGCTTGTGCGTTCTGGGTACCGAGCGCCATGAGTCCAGGCGGATAGATAATCAGCTGCGCGGTCGTTCCGGACGACAGGGAGTGCAGGGTTCTTCGCGGTTTTATTTATCCTTAGAAGATGACTTAATGCGCATCTTTGCTTCTGATAAAATCTCCCGAGTTATGGATTTCTTTAAATGGGAAGAGTCTGTTCCTATCGAACACGGTTTAATCAGCAGAAGCATTGAGACCGCACAAAAACGAGTGGAGACACATAACTTTGACATTAGAAAGCAACTGTTGCAATATGATAATGTGATGAATCGCCAACGAGAAGTTGTTTATGATGAAAGACGTTTGGTTTTAAATAGCCCTAATTTAAAAGAACATGTCTTTGAAATGGTTGAGGAAGAAGCTGAAGCAATCTTAGAACTTTACACCGACGAAAATGTCCATCCGGAAGATTGGAACCTGGCGGGCCTGGCCAATCATCTGAAGACAAAATTCTTTTTACTAATCGGCGATTTAAAAGCAGGCCTCTCGCGGGAGCAAATCCGCGAGAAACTAATTGCGGGCTTACACGCCGCCTACCAGCAGAAAGAAACATCTTTTGGCAGAGAAAATCTTCAGAATCTAGCCAGGATGGTGTTGCTCCAGGTGATTGACGCCAAATGGAAGGACCATTTGTATAACATGGATTTTCTGCGCGAGGGTATTGGTCTTCGCGGCTATGCCGGGCATGATCCTTTAGTAGAATATCAGCGCGAAGGTTACGATATGCTTAGTCGGATGGTTGAGAGCATCAAAGATGAAGCTTTGGAATTTATCTTCAAGGCCCACCCGATAAGCCAAGAAAGAGTCTCCAGTGTGTTTGCCCAGATTCCGCAACAACTACTCCATCCTGAAAGTACAAAAATTCAGGATATACCAAGACAAAGGCCGAAAAAGGCTATGAATTTGCAGGCGCCGGAATCTCCGGCGGCACCTGCAACGGAAGAGGCGCGGCCTTTCAAAAGAGAAGGACGTAAAGTCGGCCGTAATGAGCCCTGTCCTTGCAGCAGCGGGAAGAAATATAAACGGTGCTGCGGGAAAACGTCTTAATTGTAAAATGAAACCCATTATTTTCTCTATTCTTTCTGCTGTCCTGCTTATTGTTGCCTATCCCAAAGCCGACCTCGGGTTTTTGGCCTGGTTTGCTTTGGTTCCCTGGCTTTTTGCGTTACAAAAAGAGAAACCTTGGCGTGCCTTTTCTCTTTCTTATCTGGCAGGTCTTGTCTTTTTTGGCGGAATCCTTTATTGGATAAGCTATGTCAGCTTCTTGGGTTTTATAGTGCTGATAGCTTACTTGGCACTTTATTTTGCGGTTTTTGGATTAATCTCCTCTTTCCTTATCGTCAGCGGGCGTCGATCATTATTCAATCTTTTCTTAATACCTTGTGCCTGGGTAATACTTGAATATATTCGCAGCCACTTATTTACCGGTTTTGGTTGGGCCATGTTAGGATACTCTCAATATCGTAATTTAGCTATTATTCAAATCAGTGATATCACCGGGGCATATGGGGTATCTTTCTTGCTTGTCCTGGTAAACGTGGCGATCTGGCAGATCGTCAGAGAGATTTTAGGGTCTAGACTCGAGAATTCAGACTTCATGGTGAAAATCCTGCCTGCTTTAATCTGTCTGCTGTTTTCTATAACCATAACATTATGTTACGGCTATTTCAGGCTTAGCCAGCGGCTGGAAAGCCAATACATTAGAGTGGCCGTAGTCCAAGGCAATATCCCGCAAAAAATGAAATGGGACCCGGCGGCTCGAGA
>JAMXCY010000113.1 GCA_024543015.1 Candidatus Omnitrophota bacterium
TATACCAATCTTCTCCAGCAGCGCCTTCCTGGAGAAGAATTTGCCAAAATCAAGGCCTTGAATAGCCATGAGGTTATTGACTTTGTGGGCCAATATGTACAACTGTGCAACCCGAAGTCCGTTTTTGTGCGCACAGATTCAAAAGAAGACTCAAACTATATAAGAGAAAGGTCTATTGCTTTAGGGGAAGAAAGGAAGCTTTGCCTAAAAGCTCAGACTATCCATTTTGACGGCCTGCAAGATCAAGCCAGGGATAAGGCAAACACAAAATATCTTTTATCCAAAGGCCCCAAGGGTATGGATTATCTAAACAGCACCGATAGGCAAAAGGGATTAAAGGAAATAAACAGTCTTTTCAAAGAGATTATGGTAAATAAACAGATGTATGTCTTATTCTTCTGTCTTGGCCCGGTCAATTCGCCTTTTTCTGTTCTGGCAGTGCAGATTACCGATTCTGCTTATGTGGGACATTCGGAAGATATGCTTTACAGGCCCGGCTACAGGCAATTCAAGAGAAAAAGAATAGGTAAAGATTTTTTTAGGTTTGTGCATAGCGCGGGGCCTTTAAAGAATTGCGTGAGCAAAGATGTGGATAAGAGAAGAATATATATCGACTTACAAGAGAGCCTGGTTTATAGTGTGAATACGCAGTATGCCGGTAATACCGTGGGTTTGAAGAAGCTTTCTCTTCGCTTAGCAATAAAGAAAGCCTCAAGAGAAAAATGGCTGGCGGAACATATGTTTGTCATGTCTGTTTCCGATAAGACTAAGAAAAAGGATTACTTTTGCGGGGCCTATCCCAGTATGTGCGGGAAGACCTCAACAGCGATGTTGCCGACAGAGACGATTATCGGTGATGATATTGCCTATTTAAGGGTCAAGAAAGCTAAATTATATGCTGTCAATGTAGAAAGGGGTATCTTTGGCATTATTAAAGATGTAAACCCAAAAGACGATCCAATAATATTCGATACCTTAACCAAAAAGGGTGAGGTTGTTTTTTCTAATATTTTGGTTGATGAAAAAGGCGTTCCTTTTTGGACAAGTAAAACCAACGATTTACCTGATCAGGGAATTAATTTTTCTGGCAGATGGTTTCCCGGAAAGACTGATAAAGACGGTAAGGAAATTCCGGTTTCTCATAAAAATGCCCGCTACACCGTGCGTTTAAGGGGCTTAAAAAATGTAGATAAAAATTTGGAGGTTTCTAACGGCGTAGAGATAAAGGGGCTAATTTACGGAGGTAGAGATTCCGACACTTCTGTGCCGGTAGAGGAGGCCCTAAGCTGGAGACACGGTGTAATTACCAAGGCAGCCGCTCTTGAGTCGGAGACAACAGCTGCTACTTTGGGTCAGGAGGGCGTCAGGGTTTTTAACCCAATGTCCAATATTGATTTTCTCTCTATACCATTGGGAAAATACATCAAGATGCATTTGAATGTTGAAAGGCGTTTGAATAAGGCGCCCCTGATTTTTTCGGTTAATTATTTCTTGCGGGATGGCCAGGGAAAATTTTTAAATCAAATACAGGATAAACTTGTCTGGCTTAAATGGATGAAGCTTAGAGCGAACAAGAAGGCAGGCGCTTGGTTGGCACCCACGGGTTTGGTTCCTAAATATGAAGATCTAAAACTATTGTTTAAAGAATCTCTTAAAAAAGAGTATAGGCTAGATGATTACGCTGAACAATTTAAATTAAGGATACCAGAAAATCTAGCCAAGATAAAAAGAATAAGGAATATCTATAAAAAAATAACGCAAATTCCCTTTTGTCTATTTACAGAGCTTGATAATCAAGAAAAAAGGCTAAAGGCCTGCCGGTTGAAATTCGGCGATTATGTTAATCCGCATAATTTCACAGAAGTAAAATAGTCTGGTTGATGAAGATACTTTTACATATATGTTGTGCGGTTTGTGCGACTTCTTGCCTGGAAAAATTACGCCAGGAGAACCACGAAGTCTCCGGATATTTTTATAATCCTAATATCCAGCCGTCCGAAGAATATCTAAAAAGATTAGGAGATACTAAAGAATTTGCCCGGCAAGAAAATTTTCCTTTGATAGTTGGAGATTATGAGGTGGATCAGTGGCTCAAGCAGATTAAGGGCTTAGAAATTGAACCCGAAGGCGGCAGAAGATGCTTAAGGTGTTTTCAGCTTCGCCTTAGAAAAACAGCAAAGTTGGCTCGGCAAAATAGCTTTGATTCCTTCACCACCACCCTTACGGTTAGCCCGCATAAAAATGCTAAAATGATAAATGAGATTGGACACGATCTAGGCGATAATTTATTTTTAGAACGTGATTTTAAAAAGCAGGATGGCTTCAAGAAAGCCCAGGAATTGGCAAAGCGTTACAATCTCTATCATCAGGATTATTGCGGCTGTACCTATGGCTTAAACCAGAAGCAGAAGAGATGACAAAATATACAAAAGGTCATGCCCGCTCAGGCATAAAAGCAAAGCTGCCCAGGATTGAGTGTTTTCCCAATCAATACAAAAAGTACGAGATTAATATCTCCAACCCCGAATTTACTGCTATCTGCCCGAAGACTCATCTGCCTGACTTTGGCACGATTGGCATTCGCTATATGCCCGATAAACTTTGCTTGGAGCTTAAATCCCTGAAATTCTATCTCTTGGCTTATAGAAACTTAGGAATTTTTAATGAAAATGCGGTCAACCGGATTTTAGACGATGCAGTGCGTGCCTGCCGGCCAAAATGGATGGAAGTGCGCGGTGAATTTAATCCCCGCGGCGGGATAAAGATTGAGGTTCTGACCAGATACCCTAAGCGTTAAAGCTTTCCTTATTTAGCCTTGCTTTTTCTTTTTACTATTCTGTGGAACCACAAGAAGCCTAGATAGATTAAGACTATCTCTGCCCAAACGAATATCCAGCCAAATTTAGGATTGGCAAGAAAAGTTAAATTCATTTGCCGCTCCTTCTCTTTTTTTCTTTCTCCACAGTGATTACCCGGTGAATCATAAAGGCAAAACCGCCCCAGACAATAGTGCAGATTACTACCATCATCACTATGGTGGAGGTAGTTATGCCTACAGGTGTAAATGCTGGCATGCTTGCAGTCGGTAAAATTTGGGGAATCTTGCCCAGGTCTTGCAGGACTTTAATCAGGCTTAAGAAAAATAAAAGCAGGACAAAGACTGGAACGACCCAGCGAATCCAGGGCATAATCCAGGTGCCGATTTTATGTCGGGCATTTTTGTTGATTTCTTCATAGCCCCTCTTGCGCATAAAGTAACCTACGGCAATTACAGAGAGTAGTCCAAACAAGGGCAGGGCAAGTTGCCCGATAATAATATCCATTTTTCCTAACAGGGCCAATTTTTTATCTAGGCCACCAGCTACAAACCCATTCAGCACAAAAGGAAGCCCTAATAACCAAAGGATGATTCCTGTAATTAAAGCACTCTTTTTTCGCTTCCAACCTACTTCTTCTTTTAACCAGGCAATACTGGGTTCCTGTATACTGATGGCCGAAGAAAGCGCTCCGAAACTAAGAAGAATGAAAAATAGCCCGCCAAACAGCCAGCCCGCAGGCATCTTCTCAAATACACGCGGTAAAACAAAAAAGGTTAAACCGATACTTTCTGAGCCGCTAACCATAGCGCCAAAGCCTAAGGCAAAAGCAGCAGGAAAAATAGCAAATCCGGCGAGGATAGAAGAGGTAGTGTTGCCCAATGTGCAGGCCAGGACATTAGCGGGAATACCCCATTCGTCACGCAGGTATGAGCCGTAGATTAACATTGCGCCCATGCCCAGACTTAGGGTAAAGAAGACCTGCCCTAAGGCGGCAATCCAGGTCTCGGGGTTTAGGAGTCCTGACCAGCGCGGGCGCATATAAAATTCAATCCCTAAATG
>JAMXCY010000114.1 GCA_024543015.1 Candidatus Omnitrophota bacterium
ATCAAGGCCTGTATGAGCGGGGCGCTCTCTAAAGACCAAAATTCAGGCGCCACCTTGCACGATAAAGACAAATGCGTGGGTTGCTGGATGTGTGTGATGAGTTGTCCCTTTGGTGCTATAGTCAGGGACATAGAGCACCATGTCAGCGTCAAATGCGATCTCTGTCCGGATAGAGAAGATTATGCCTGTGTGGCGAGCTGCCCAAGCGGAGCGCTATTTACCGGTACAAAAGAAGAATTTGAGAAAAAGTTAAAACAGAAAAAGACGAAACAATCATGAAATATGTAATTATAGGTGGCAGTGCAGCTGGCGTTAATTGTGCCGAAGTTTTAAGAAAGAACGATAAAGCCGCAGAGATAACCTTAATCTCGGACGAAAGTTTTTCTTTATATTCACGGTCTCTGTTGACCTACCTTATTGCCGGCTCTATTGACGAGGGAAAACTCTACTTTAAAGACGAAAGTTTTTACAAGGACAATAAGATTAAGGTTTATTTAGGTAAAAAGGCAGTTTCGATAGATGCCAGGAAAAAAACCATTACCCTGGAAGATAAAACAGAAGTTTCTTACGATAAACTTTTATTAGCTACGGGCGCTGAGCCTAAATCAGTTGATATTCCCGGGGTTGATAAGCAAGGCGTATTTACTCTAAGGAAGATAGATGATGCCCGGAAAATCATAGCGCTGCTGGATCGAGTAAAAGAGATTGTGGTCTTAGGCGGAGGATTAATCGGCCTGCGCGATGCCTGCGCCCTGCGCCAGAGAGCCAAGGCAGTAACCGTGGTAGTCAAAAGTCCGCAGGTCCTATCGCAGATGGTGGATGTGGGCGCGGCGCGGATGATTAGCACGGTATTAGAGCAAAACGGAATTAAGATTATGACCGGTGTGGCCGCCAAAGAAGTTCTCGGAGGAAACTCCGCAGAAGGAATCTTATTAGATAATGGCCAGAAGCTTAACTGCCAGATGGTTATCGTCGGTAAGGGCGTCAAAGCCAATACCGAACTTGCCTTATCCTCCGGTCTTAAAGTTGAAGAGGGCATTGTGGTGGATGAATTTTTAAGGACTTCCGATAAAGATATTTTTTCCGCCGGAGACTGCGCTCAGACCTTTGATCTAGCCAGAGGCGAAAAAAGAATTAATGCCCTCTGGCCCTGCGCCGTAGAACAGGGCCAGATTGCCGCTTTAAATATGCTGGGTAAGAAAGTAACCTATATCGGTTCGCTTTCGATGAATTCGGTTGATTTCTTTGGCCTGGGCTCTATTTCCATAGGAATTACCAAGCCTAAGAATGAAAAAGACTACGAAATAATCTCTAAAGAAGTAACGGGCAAATCTTACAAGAAATTTGTGCTCAAAGAACAGAGGATTGTCGGCGTAGTTTTAGTCGGCGATATTAACGCCGCGGGAGTAGTCGGGCCGTTAATTAAGAAAAGAATAGATATCTCCTCGATCAAGCATCTATTATTGAAGGATAGTTTTAACTACGCCACGGTGATACCCTTAGTGGCTAAATACCGTGAGTGTTTTAAACAACAAGAATACAAAGATACAATTATAAGCTATAAGCTGTAAGCTTTAAGCTTTAAGTTATAATCTAAAGGAGATAAACTTATGTCCAAGATAGTTGCAACTGCTGCCATCCGCGGAGCAAAAAAAATAGCCTCTGAGGCGGAGGACTTTCTCAATAAGGCTATTAAAGAGAAGGGAAAAGACGCAAAAGTTGGTTTTCCGGAAACAGCCTTTTATTTACCGATGGCCTATGCTTTATTGGGGCTTGAGGTGAAGACAACGCGAGAGATGCTGCCGATTTTAAATGAGATAAAGTCGTTATTGCATAATGATCCCTCAAATAAACTGTGGCTTCCTTACTTAGGTGATACCTTAGATTCTGGCGTAGCTACTTTATTGGCTGAGGAGTTGATTGTGGCCTTGCGTTACCTCTATGGCCAGGAACCTCAAGCCGACTGTAATGGATTTTTTACGGATACGATTTTGCGCACCTTAGGAATCCAGTTGGTTGACGGCAGGATGCCCGGGTTTGCCGCTGTTTTAGGCGCGGCGCCGGACAATAAGACCGCAGTTGATATTGTGCGCGACCTGCAGAAACGCAATATTTTAACCTTTGTTGGTTCTTCAAGCGGCGGTAAAAGCATTATCGACCAGTTAAAAGAAGAAAAGGTGGAGATGGGCTGGGATACCTACATCGTTCCTTACGGCCGGGATACCGTGAGCGCGATTTATCCCCTACACTGGGCTATCCGCGGAGCGCTGACTTTTGGCGGCCACAAAAAGGGCGAGGCCTTAAAATGCTTAAAGTATTGTCAAAATAGAGTGTTTGCCTTTGGCCTGGTTTTAGGTGAGGTGGATGATCTTAAATACGCTACCGGCGCCGGGGCAATGAACATGGGTTTTCCGATTATTGCCGATACTAATATCCCGGAAATCCGGCCCACGGGAATTTGCACTTACGAGCATCTGGTTAAAGAAATGGACCATAAAAAGATTGTCTCTGTCTGTATCGAAGTCAGAGGAGTGAAAGTCAATATTTCCGAGGTTCCTATTCCGGTGGCCTATTCCGCTGCCTTTGAAGGTGAGCGGGTTAGACGTGAGCAGATGTATGTGCAGTTTGGTGGAAAATATACTACTGCCTTTGAATATGTGCGGATGAATAAACTGGATCAGGTCCAAGACGGAAAAATCGAGATGGTTGGTCCGGAGATAGATGATATTAAAGAGGGCCAGGCCCTGCCTTTGGGAATTGTGGTGGATGTGGCTGGACGCAAGATGCAAAAAGAATTTGAATCGATTTTAGAGCGCCAGGTCCACTCATTTTTAAACGAAGCCATGGGCATTTTTCATATGGGCCAGCGGGATATCTGCTGGTTGCGGATTTCTAAGGACGCTAAGAAAAAAGGCCTGAAGATTAAACATTTCGGAACCATTATCCACGCCCGGATACACGATACCTTTGGCGCGATTGTGGATAAAGTGCAGGTGACGATTTATACCAAAGAAGAGGATGTGAACAAGTATATCCCTGAGGCCCAGAAGGCTTACGAAGAACGCGATGCCAGAATGGCCGGGATGAGCGATGAAAGTGTAGAGAATTTTTATTCGTGCACGCTCTGCCAGAGTTTTGCCCCCAATCATTTATGTATTATTAAACCCGAACGCTTAGGGCTATGCGGGGCCTACAGTTATTTAGACGCCAAGGCCTCCTTCGAGTTAAATCCCACTGGACCCAATCAGCCGATTAGTAAGGGTGAGTTGCTTGATGCGACGCGGGGGGAATGGAAAGGCGTTAATGAGTTTATCTATCAAAAATCAAATAAGACCCTGGAGCGCTTCCAAGGTTATTCGATTATGACCTGGCCGGAGACAAGTTGCGGATGTTTTGAGTGCATCATTGCCATTTTGCCGGAAGCCAACGGCTTTATGGTGGTTAACCGCGAATATGGCGGGATGACTCCTTGCGGAATGGGTTTTTCTACTTTAGCCGGTTCGGTAGGCGGAGGGGCGCAGACGCCCGGTTTTATGGGTGTGGGTAGGCTCTATTTAGTAAGCAAGAAATTTATCTCTGCCGATGGAGGATTAAAAAGAATTGTCTGGATGCCCAAGGAGTTGAAAGAGGCCTTAGGCGATAAGTTAAAGAAAAAATGTCAAGAAGAAGGCGATCCGGATTTGATTAATAAAATTGCTGATGAAACTGTAGCTACTAGTTCTGAAGAATTGATCAAGCATCTGGAGAAAGTAGGACACCCAGCATTAAAAATGCCACCCTTGATGTGATTAAGGAGACAATATGTCATTATCAGGTTTAGATATTTACAAACTATTACCTAAA
>JAMXCY010000115.1 GCA_024543015.1 Candidatus Omnitrophota bacterium
CAGCAATAATCAACCATCCTTTTAAAAGGAAACAGAGCATTAACCAAAGCAATGATTGCCTGGTATTCTGCCATGTGAGTAAACTGATATGGCCCCGCCACATCCCCACAGGCATAGATATTGCCCACACTGGTTTTTAAAGTCCCATCTACCTCTATCCCTTTTTTGCTATATCTAACTTTGGCTTTTTCCAGGTTAAGACCTTCGACACTAGCAGCTCGACCTACGGCTACAAGTACTTTTTCAACTTTAATAACCGAACGATTCTTATCTTTGTCCTCCATGGTTATGGCAACCAAATTATCTTCTTGAGAAAATTTGACTGCCTTTTTACCAGCATGTATCTTTATACCTTCGGTGGTTAGCTGATTTGCTAAAACTTGTGCGGTTTCTTGATCTTCTCTAAAAAGTATTCTATCCAGCATCTCTACAATAGAAACCTCAACGCCAAGCCGAGAAAGTGCCTGTGAGATTTCTATGCCGATAGGGCCGCCTCCCAGAACTGCTAATGACTTTGGCAATTTATCTAAATCAAAAATATTCTCATTTGTAAGATAAACAATATTTTTAAGACCTTCTATAGGCGGAACCAAAGGATGAGACCCTGTACAGACAATAAAACGTTTAGCCGAAATTTTATTGCTGTTTAATTCTACTGTTTTATTGTTAATAAATTTTACATCGCCAAATAAAACCTTTATGCCTCTTTTCTCAAAGACTTCCGGTGGATGGTGGGTGCTTATTTTCTTGATTATATCTCGCACGTGCGGCATTACCCTGCTTGTATCATATTGAACAGGCGCCGATGCAGATATTCCGAATTCGCTTAAGCGCTTGAGTAGAGAAAAAACCTGAGATGACTTTAAAAGCGCTTTAGAAGGCATACAACCATACCACGTACAGTCGCCACCCAATCTGCTCTTCTCGATTAAAGCAGTTTTTGCGCCCAGAGAAGCAGCGCCCGTAGCAGCAACAAGGCCTGCTGCTCCCCCACCTATAACTACTAAATCATAATCATACCCCATCTTTACCTTCCTTCATTATCTAATGCATCGTTACAGCTTGAACCGGTTCTTTATATATTGATACAAAAAAGGTACAGCTATAATCAGGACAAGCGCTAAACTTGCCAGGATAAATTTTAATGAGAATAAATCCTGAAGGCCTCTGACTTCACCTAAACTACCGCCAAAAAAGCTGGCTATGATTACGCCGGGAATAAGACCTAAAAAGCTAGCAAAGAAATAATCTCTGAATCTCATTTTAGAGAGCCCGCCGGCATAATTAAGCACCTCATAAGGCACCAGAGGAACAACTCTAAAGAACAAAACAGTAATAAATCCCCTTCTCTTTAATAAATCATCCAGATTTTTAAATCTCCCCTTTAATAGTCTTTCTACAAAGCCTCTGCCAAAAAATCTAGAAATAAAAAAAGTGCAACTTGTGCCTATTAAAGCCGCAATCATTAAGTAGATTGCCCCCCAAAGACTACCAAAGGCTAACCCCGCGGCCAAAGAAAGCCCGGCTATAGGAGGAAGGACTGAGATCGTATTTAAACTATAGGCCAAGATATAAATTATTGGCGCCAGCTTTCCAAAGCCCTGGATGTAATCTCTTAAAGCTGCCGGCGTTAGTACTTTTAAATTGACACACTGGCAGCTAACGATCCACCAGATAGCGGCTATAACTAAAATGCCTATAAAAAGTTTAATTAAATTTTTAAAAATCTTTTTGTCCACTTTGCGCTACCTCTACATTCTTTCTTTTTTAAATCCGCTTTAAGATGCTGCAATGCCTCCGGGCTATCTACATCATACCATCTATCGAGCAAAGCTACTTTTTTCTTTAACACTTTGGCTCTTTTGATGGTATCTTCTAAAACGCTCTCTGAACTCCAACTGATACCTTTAAACAACTTAATCGATGGCTCTTTCAACCCAATAAGGTAATATCCTCCATCAAGACTCGGGCCCACAACCAGATCACATTTTTCCAGTTGCTTAAACGCCTTTTTAATAAAGTTAAGAGGCAGGCTCGGAGAATCTGAGCCAAGAATAACTGTCTTAGCGGTTGTTTTCTTTTGGGCAAATTTAAAGGCGTTGTGCATTCTTATCCCTAAATCTTTGCCTTTTTGTTGATAAAATGTAAAATGGGGGGCAATCCTTCGTAGATAGTGAGGGCTTTGACCATCCGAATCATAGGCTAAGATTTTCTCTGTGCAGCGTATATTTTTTACTAAATTTATCGTGTCTTTTAAAAAAGCCTTATATAAATTCAGGCAACCAGAGGCAGATAGCCCGGTGGATAATCTTGTTTTGACTTTATCTTTTGTCGGCTCTTTAGCAAATACAATCAAGCGTCTTTTCATCTTAGCTCAGCATAGAGTTTTTTTATTCTGTTTAAAGGAATCTTAAGCCGGAATAAGATATTCAACAGAGAATACAAAAAAACTGTTTTCAATATTCCTTGTTTCTCCCATCTGCGAGGAGAAACCCATATTTTATCCGGCAAGACTATGGTTTTGCCCAGTTTGCGCATTTTTTTGCTGAAGATGATGTCCTCCATCACCGGGGCTTCGGGAAAACCACCCATTTGCCAAAATGCATCCTTCCTGATGAATATTCCCTGGTCTCCATAAAATACTTTGGTACTACGCGCTCTGGCATTACCAAAGCTCTCAATGAATCTATATGCAAAGCCATCTTTGTCTATGCGCTGAGTCAAACACCCGCCAATATAGCTCCCCTGCTCTACTTTAGTTTCAATAGAGTCTAAGGTCTTTAGGGCAATCTTTGTATCGGCATGCAAAAATAAAAGCAGCTTTTCTTGAGCCAACCGCGCGCCACAATTCATCTGTGTAGCGCGCCCTTTTTGACTATGCAGAATTTGACCAAACCTACCGGCAATCTCAGCGCTTTTGTCTAAGCTTCCGCCGTCAATAAAAATAAGTTCGGCTCTTTGGGTTATTCCTCGATAATAAGAAGACTGGCTTAATAGCAGCTTTTCCTCATTGAGGATTGGGGTAATGATACTCAACATGGCAACCAAATTATTGGAAGTTATAAACCTAGTAAAGTTTTTATTTTATTCCGGTCAAAACTTACAACAATCTCACCATCAACCTCTAACACCGGCACACTCATCTGTCCGGATTTTTTAATCATCTCTTGGGCAGCTTCTTGATTGTTGGAAATATCAATATCCTCAAATTCGACATTATTCTCTTTTAAAAACTGCTTAAGCCGAATACAATGGGAACAATTAGGCGTGCTAAAGACCCTTGCCTTCTTATCCATCTTCTTGCTCTTTTATAACTCTGTTTCATTTATCCAAGCCCCATGTAGATTGCATAGCTCAATTACATTAAGCTCACCGCTTGAGGCCTTCAGATGCAGCGCCGCTGCCGGATTGAGTTTATCGGGCGTTAAGACTACCCGTGAGATAAACTCTTTGTCGATATAGAAGTCGATGTGCATAATATAATGCTCCGGCTGCATCGGATGTTGGATTTCGCCCATTTTTACATGCACATCCTGGCAACCTTCAGGGATCAAACCGCATTTCCTGACCAGGGTAATCACAGGGATGTGCTTTTTTTCCGCTTCGGTTAAATTATTGGAATCCTGAGCTGTTTTGATAGCGTCATCTTTCTCCTCAAAGGCTGACTTTGGCGCAGCACATACAGGGCATTTATCCGGAGCACTGCCATTAATAGAAACAAATTTGCAAATCTTACATACGTACCCTTTCATTGCTTATCCCTCCTTTTAGTAATTTTCACAAAGCAATTCATAATAGCTTTGCGCATGGGCACAGGTTGGACATTCTTTTGGCGC
>JAMXCY010000011.1 GCA_024543015.1 Candidatus Omnitrophota bacterium
GCCACTAAAGGCGGAGGACACGGCTACTACCACTGTGTTGTCCTGGCGCATTCTTCAGTTCAAGAAGCTTATGATTTGGTCTTCTTGGGCTTTGAACTTTCCGATAGATACCGTACGCCTACAATAATCTTAAGCGACGGGATGTTAGGACAGATGATGGAACCATTATTAGTCGCTCGTCGCTCGTCGCTGGTATCTGGTAATAAAAAAATTGTGAAGAAATGGGCGCTTACAGGATGTAAAGGAAGAAGCCCCAACCTAGTAAAGTCGTTTTTTATGCAAGAGGGAGAGCTGGAAGAGCATAATAAGCTGCTGCAGAAAAACTATGAGCAGATTAAGAGGAAAGAACAGCGCTTTCAAGGGTTACATTTAGAGGATGCCGACATAATCTTAGTGGCTTACGGAAGTCAAGCCCGCATTGCCCGTAGCGTAATGATGCTTTTGCGTAAAAAAGGTAAAAAGGTAGGCCTTTTGCGTCCGATTAGCCTTTGGCCGTTCCCTAAGAATATATTTGAAAGCTTATTAAAGAAAAAGAGAAGGAGCTTGAGATTTTTTGTGATCGAGATGTCTTACGGTCAGATGGTTGAAGATGTGCGCTTGACAGTTAATGGACGTGCTCCGGTTGAGTTTTACGGCCGCGCCGGAGGCGGTATCCCGACCGAAGAAGAAATTATAAAAAAAATAAATCGTTTTGCTCATTAATCTCGTTATGCCCGTTAGGTTCGTTAACGGGCTAAACGAACAAAACGGTAATATGAAGAAAATATTTTCTCGTCCTAAATCATTACGCGATGTAGATACCCATTATTGCCCGGGATGCGGACATGGTGTGGTTCACCGTCTCATTTGCGAAATAATTGACGAGCTGGGTATCCGCGAAAAAACCATTGCTGTAGCACCGGTGGGCTGCGCAGTCATTGCTTATGATTATTGGAATTTTGATTGCTGTGAGGCAGCTCATGGCCGAGCCATGGCAGTGGCGGTGGGGATTAAAAGAACGCAACCCGAAAGGGTAGTTTTTACTTATCAGGGGGATGGAGATTTAGCAGCTATTGGCACAGCAGAGACTATTCACGCTGCCAATCGAGGAGAAAATTTAAGTTGCGTATTTATTAATAACGCCGTTTACGGGATGACCGGCGGCCAGATGGCCCCCACCACAGTCATTGGCCAGAAAACCACTACCACCCCTCTAGGTAGAAATGCTGTTTTTGAAGGCTATCCTTTGAAAGTTTGCGAACTATTGGCGTCCTTTCCTGCTGTGTTTTCGCTTGAGCGCGTAGCTTTAGATTCTGCGCAAGGTGTAATGAAAACCAAAAAGGCTATAAACCAAGTTTTTCTTAATCAACTTCAGGGCAAGGGATTTTCTCTTGTGGAGATACTCTCTGCCTGCCCGGTTTGCTGGGGCAGGCCGTCTGGAGAGGCCTGGCGTTGGGTTAAGGATGAGATGGTTAAAGTATTTCCTTTGGGCAGGTTCAAGTGAGAGAAGAGATTATTTGTGCTGGTTTCGGAGGACAGGGGATAATGCTTCTGGGCAAGGTCTTAGCCCAAGCTGCCCTTAAGGAAAACAAACAGTTAAGCTGGATACCTTCCTACGGAGCAGCAATGCGCGGCGGTACTGCTTTTTGCATAGTGGTGATTGCCGATAGAGAGATTGCCTCTGCTTATATAGATAAATGCGATACTTTGTTTGCCTTTAATCAGCCTTCCTGGGATAAATTCAAGACCAAGGTGAGAAAAGGAGGCCTGGCTTTATTGAATTCTACCTTAATCGATACTAAAGGCACGCCGCAAAATATCCGGATGTGTAAGCTCCCTTTTACAGAAATAGCTTCTTCCTTAGGTAATGTACGTGTGGCTAATATGGTTGCCTTGGGTAGTTATTTGAAAGAAAAAAATATTTTGAAACGCCAGACTGTCTTAAAAGTTTTTGCAGAGATTGTCCCGAAAGCTAAGATGCATCTACTGGAGATTAATCAAAGGGCTTTAGATAGAGGATACAAGCGATGATTCGCGTTCGTTTTGCTCCCAGTCCTACAGGATATTTGCATATAGGCGGGGCAAGGACTGCATTGTTCAATTGGCTATTTGCCCGTCACAATAAGGGAAAATTTATCTTACGCATCGAAGATACCGACAAGGCCAGGTCAAAGAAGATTTTTTTAGACCAGATCTTAGAAGATCTTCGCTGGCTGGGGCTTAACTGGGATGAAGGCCCTTATTTTCAAAGCGAGCGTAGCAAGCTTTATACCGAATGTGCGCAGAAACTCCTGCAGGAGGGCCTGGCTTTTTCCGAAGGCAAGGCCATTATTTTAAAAGTACCGCAGAAGGATTTTGAATTTACAGATATAATCCGGGGTTCGATTAAATTTGCAGCAGGTTCTTTCAAGGATCAGGTGTTAATAAAATCCGATGGTACCCCGACCTACAATTTTGCCTGCTGTTGCGATGACCACCAGATGCAGATAAGTCATGTTATTCGCGGCGATGACCACATTTCGAATACGCCTAAACAACTTGCTATTTACGAAGCGCTTAATTTTAATCCGCCCCAATTTGTCCACATCCCTTTAATTGTGGCTGGGGACCGTTCGCGGCTTTCCAAGCGCAAGGGGGCGATGCCTGTTTCTTATTACAGAGAACAAGGATATCTTCCCGAGACGCTATTTAATTTTTTGGCCCTTTTGGGTTGGTCTTTAGGAGCTAATCGTGAGATTGCCTCGCGGGATGAAATAATTAAGCAGTTTAAATTAGAAAGGGTATTGAAAACAGCCGCTGCTTTTAATGTGGAAAAACTGGATTGGATGAACGGCCAGTACATTCAAAGCTTAAATACAGAAAAGCTAAAAAAGTTGCTCCTGCCTTTATTATTGCAGAAAAAAGTCATTACCCAAAACTATGATGAAAATTGGCTAGCCGAAGTTATAGATTTGTTAAAGCCACGGATGAAAAAATTGTCTGATTTTATTTCTCTGGCCGAGTTTTTCTTTGAAGACAAAATAAAATATACTGCTGAGGCAAAAGAGTTTTTGCGGGAAAAGGAAAAGACAAAGGAAATACTTGGTAAATTAGTCGGGGTTTTGGATGGGCTTGAATCTTTTGATTTGCCAACGGTAGAGGGCGCCTGCCGCCGCTTGATTGCCCAAGAGGGCATCCGCGGCGCAGATCTCATTCACCCGGTCAGGGTGGCCCTTACCGGAAAAAGAGTAGGCCCGGGTTTATTTGAGACTATGGCGGTTTTAGGTAAGGAAAAGGTGCTAGATAGGTTAAATCAAGTAGTTAAACTTATAACTTAAGACTGGGGGGAGTGATGGAGGAGAAGAGAAAATATATTCGCATAGAAGCGCCGGTAGTAGTTACTTATAAAATGAGCGATGTTTCTTCCGGGAGCAAAAAAACCATTACTAAAGACTTCAGCGAAGGAGGAATCCGCTTCCCTGTATACGAAAAATTGAAGATAGGCACCCCCTTGGAATTGCATATCGAGACCCCTTTTGACACCATCCCTATCTTTGCCGTAGGGCAGATAGTCTGGACTAAGGCCTTAAGCAGCAAAGAAGGCAGAGAGATCTATGACGTAGGTGTAAAGTTCACCAGAATGCAAACTTTTGATAAAAAAAGGATGGCCCAGACAACCAGGCATTTCCTGAGTATGGGGAAGAAATATCGGTCTGGATAAAATTAGTGCCCTGTGGTGTAATTGGTAACACGACTGATTCTGGATCAGTTATTTCTGGTTCGAGTCCAGGCAGGGCAGATATGCGCGGGTGGTGAAACTGGTAGACACGCATGCTTGAGGGGCATGTGGCCGAAAGGCTGTGCGAGTTCAAATCTCGCCTCGCGCATCACTACTTCCTCTGATCCTTCACATAATTACTCTTCTTTTTCTGCTTGGCATATTCTTTAAGCTCTGCGCCGATTTCAGCTACTTCAGCCACATGAGTAAACTTACGATGCTCATTGGTAACCACGCCTATAGAAACAGAAATCAGTTTGACTTTGACACTTTTTCCTTGTCTATCTTTACCTACGATATAACTTTTCTTTAAGTCTTCCGGTTTATAAAGCTCCGGAGTCAATTTATCAAATTCTTGGATGATTTGTTTGCAGATTCGGTCAATTTTATCAAGAGTGCTGATGATTACAAAATCATCTCCTCCGATGTGTCCGATAAAGTCTTCGGGGCCGCCTTCTTTCTCCACAGCTTTGACTACCACACGGGCAGTTTGCTGAATGGTGCGGTCACCCCAGGCAAATCCGTATTTATCATTGAAGACTTTGAACTTATCCAGGTCAACATAGCCTACCGCGAATTTTTCCCCACTTTTAATGCGCTTGTCAATTTCGTTGAAGATAGAAACGTTTCCCGGCAGGCGGGTAAGAGGCGCAGCATCTAAGTCCATTTGACTGCGCCTAAGAATCATCCTGATGCGGGCCAGAAGCTCCTCCGGTTCAAATGGTTTGACGATGTAATCGTCGGCCCCGGCGTCTAAGCCTTTGACTTTATCCTTTACATCGCCTTTGCCGGTTAACATTATTATAGGCATATGGCGCAGGAGCACATCTTTCTTTAATTTTTGGCAGACCGCCCGCCCGTCTATTTTGGGAATAACATAGTCTAAAATAATCAAGTCAGGAGGACGCTCGTAGACTTTGTCTAAAGCTTCTTGGCCATCTTCTGCCTGGACCACCTCGTATTCTTCTTCAGGGATCGTCAAGCGCAAGATATCCAAAATGTCCGGATCATCATCAACAATCAATATACGTTTTTTAGCCATCTACTCTCCTTTTAGGCTTTCGGTATGGTAAAACTAAAAGTTGTGCCTTTGTCGGGCTGGGCATTTGCCCAAATCCTTCCTTTGTGTGCCTCCACAATTTGTTTCACTAAAGACAGCCCTAAACCCGTTCCCTTTACCTTTTGATTAATTGCATTATCTACGCGATAAAATTCCTCAAAAATCTTTGCCAGATCATCTTCGGCAATACCTATGCCTGAATCCCGGATATCTACCTGCAGAAAGTCTTTCTTTTGTTTGATGTTGATAGAGATTTTTCCTTCATCGGGAGTAAACTTAATAGCGTTACCCAACAAATTCACCAGTACCCTTTCCATCTGGGTCATGTCGGCGAGACAGGCAGATATTTTTTGCGGAATATCTATAGCAAGCTTGATTTTCTTTTCTTTCATTTGAGGCGCCATTATGTCGGCAACAGCCTCTACAATATCTTCTAAATTTAACCTTTCCAGTTTCATTTCTACCCTGCCAGATTCTATTCTTGAGATATCTAGAAGATCATTGACCAGTTTGGCCAGGCTGTCGGAATGTTTATTAATTTTATCCAAACGTTCTTTAACCGGAGCAGGCACCTCACCCAGCTTTCCCGCCATCAGAATTGCAGCATAACCCTTAATGGAGGTCAGGGGTGTCCTTAATTCATGCGAGACAGCAGAGACAAATTCAGATTTTAATTTATCTATTTTTTGAAGCTTCTCATTAGCCAGGGCTAACTCTTTTGTTCTTTGAGTTACTCTTTGTTCCAGTTCCTGATGCGAGCGCCAGAGCTCTTCATAAAGCCGGGCATTTTCCATGCCCCCGGCTATCTGCCCGGCTAAGATAGAGAGAGTCTCCAGATCTCCTTCGGTAAGGTGGGCATAAGGCGCCTCAGAGCCCACAACAATCAACCCCAATTTGGCTTCCTGAGATATAATGGGCACTATGCAGAAAGAAGCCAAATTAAATATTTGCAACAATTCTTTTTTTTCTTTATCAAGCAGCTGGGCCTTATCCACCAAAAGCGGCTGCTGAATTCTGTTTAAGATATTTTTATGGACCAACTGTTTTCTAATTTCCTCTTCTTCTTCAGAATTATACCCTACGGCAACAGGGAGGGAGGTTTCTCTTTCGTCTCTACTTGCCAAAACAATCAACCCTTTGTCAAAACCGAGCTCCGAGATAAAAGATTTATCGATCTGGGAAAACAGCTTTTCCGCATCAAAGGTAGAACTGATTGCCTTGCTTAATTTATGCAAGGTATAAAGACTGTCTATTTTTTTATCCAACTCTTCCTGGGTTTTATTTAACTCTAAGTCTTTTTTGACGATAATCTTGGCCTGTTCATCTAAGTCATCATAGGCCCGCTTTAGTTTATCCAAAGAGTGCTGCAGGTTCTTTCTACTTCTTCTTTCTTTCTCCGTAAGTATAACCAGATAGGCAAAAGCACCGACAATAACGATACCGGTCGTAACAAAAACTGTACTTATGTTAACATCATATAGATTGAACATGTTATCCCTTTTTGGAAGCTTCACCCAGACAGAGTACGACTATCGTCTCATTGTGGAGATAGGCTTTACCAATATATCTTTCTGCTCTTAAAGGGGCTTGTTCACCATAGCTATAAAAGCCAATTATGGGGCAGTCCGTCCCCAGCACCTTTTTAATTACTTTAATTTCGTCTATGGCGTGTCTACCCAGAATTCTTTTACGGGCTATAGAGTCAAAGAGGATTACCGCTGAGATCCTGGCGCCATTTAACGCTGCCTTAGCTTTAAGTGCGGCTTCTTTGGCTGCATTTAAGACCCCTTCCTTATCAGCAATCATCAAACGCACCTGGGAGCCTTGGGGGACTTCCGCAGCGCAAACTAGCGCTCCACTAGAAGTAGCTTTAATGGGATAGCGGATAAGGTATTCTTCTTCATCCGGTATGGACATCCCCAGGGGATAGATTGTGCCGATTTTTGCCCAGCTTGAGCTTCTTAAGTTTTCCGCTTCTTCTTCGCCGAAATAATCTTGATAGATATTTAATGCGGGCTTTGCATCGAGCATTTCAATAGTATTGCCGTGGCTTTGGCTAACTTCATGCACTTTGCCTATAGCATTCCATCCATGTCTTGTGCCGATGCCTATAGAAATATCCCCAGCCAATAAAATCCCTACTACCGCATCGCTAAAAACTTTATCGTGATAATATTGGTAGGTTTTTTGAAAGAGGTAATCATCGCCTGCGCAGCCTCCAACAATAGGGAAGCTTGTGCCTAAGATTTCCTGCGCACCCTTGATCATCTCGGTAATGTTCCCGGAAAGACCGTCGGAGAACATCACAAAAACATGCCTTTTGGGTAACTTAGCCCTTAAGACCCCCTGAGCACATTTTTGTCCTGCAGAACGCGCATCTTGACTTAAGCCCGACCCCAAACCCGTAGAGACATGCAGGACATCAGACCTAAACCCCATTACTGCTACGGAATTCTTTGTGCAGCCTGCGGTGCTTATTTCTCCGGCGCTTGAGCAGCCTATTATAGTTGCGCCTTGGCAGATAGACTTTATCCCTTGGAGAAGCTTATTTTGCTCAAACTTTACTGAAGCAAAGACAATTAAAGGGGTTAGAAAGGCCGCTTGGGCCTTTTGGCAGGCAGATCTTGTTGCTTCCCGACCGGCTAAGAAGGCGTCGGAATTTTCGCTTGTCCCTACTCCCACACGGATAGACATGGTTTTAGTTTACCGCAAGCATAATACATAGTCAATACATTTTGTTTGACTTTTGCGCCACTTTTCTATAAACTAAAATACCTAATCTGTGATCTGTGAACTGTGAACTAATCCGGCCCCATCGTCTAGCCTGGCCTAGGACACCAGATTCTCATTCTGGCGACACGGGTTCGAATCCCGTTGGGGCTACCATCACTACGGATACTACTATAACTTAAACAGCCATAAAGGGCTGCAAGAATTAAGGGAAGTTGGAATACTTCGCAAAAGAGGTATTTCGGCTTCCCTTTTTATTTTTTCCTTATATACCTTTTTAAAGCATAGTTCAAAATTTGAATTCAGCTTTCAACATAGCATAGTTCAAATTCTGAACTCTCTATATATAAATAGAAATAGATATTTAAATAAAAGAGTTAAACTATGAGAACTATTTATCCCTTTGGCTGGATAGATAGAGATCTTAAAGAAATAGGCTTCTTAAAGGAGATGTCCTCCTCAGCCGCCAAACTCTACATCCTCTATATCTTAGCCGGCGGCGCAAATGGCAGAAGCTGCTACAGCGCCAGGGCATTAAAAGAGGCAACCGGCCTGGCCAACGCCACTATCTACAAAGCCAGGCAGGAGCTTCGGGATATGGATCTCATCACTACCGAGAAAGAAATGGTTCCCGGCCGCAAAAACAAAAAACCCAAAGTATGGGTAGAGCTCCAAGACCTTCCGGTTGACAGGGTAGAGTTCAAACAACGCCGCGACACTGCCCACAAAGAGATCGCAACCAAAAAGGTCAAGAAAAGAAGAATCGACTTTATTGAACAAGAAAAACCTTTTTGCGAGAAAGTTTATGAACCGCCGGATTGGTTAAAACAAGGCTTTGCAAGATATAAGAAAAGAAAGGAAGGGCAGAAGAATAGATGTTTAACCTAAAATATTGGCTTAATCTTGCTATAAGACCACAAGCCTACATCTGGATAGAAGCCACCCTCATCAAAGAAACCCCAAAGGCTATTTTAATTATGTTTGATGACAAAAAGATTTGGCTATCCAAAACCCGGATTTTACGCATCAAACGAAAGCAGCGCAAACACATCGTAAGCATCAAGATATCCTTATGGCACTGGACTGAGAAGCTGTAACCTATTTGTCTACAAGATGTTGTAAGAAAATATAAAAAACACTTGACACCTGTAAATTCTTACAGTATACTTATGTTAACCACAATAAAGGCAAAAGCTATGAAAGGTTCAGTACTTACAAAGCGCCAGGAACAAATATTTAACTTTATTGTTTCTAATATAGATGATCTGGGGTATCCTCCATCTATTCCTGAGATTCAAGAGGAGTTTTCTTTCCAATCTCCCAATGCAGCCCAGGATCACCTTAAGGCCCTTGAGCGAAAAGGCTATATTTCTCGCCGTCCTCATAAATCGAGAGGAATAGGGATATTGGTTCATATTGCCTCAAAAGGCAACAGCAATGACGATGCTAGGACAATACCAATAGTAGGAGAAGTAGCAGCAGGGACTCCGATACTTGCAGAAGAAAATATAGAAGGAAGCCTTACTATTGATAAAACACTTGTAAAAACAACAGCAGGCGTTTTTGCCTTAAGGGTTAAAGGCGATAGTATGATTAATGCCGGTATTTTAGATGGAGATTGCGCTATAGTTTACCAACAGCCCACAGCAGAAAATGGAGAAATAGTGGTGGTCTTGATAGAGGATGAAGCCACGCTTAAGAGATTCTATAAAGAGAAGGATACGATAAGGCTACAACCTGAGAATGACTCAATGCAACCAATAACTGTTGACCTAAAAGATAATAGTGTTAGAATAATTGGTAAGGTAATAGGTTTGATAAGAAAGGTGTAAGGTAGGGGAATATGCAAATTGTAGAGCAGGAAATTAGAAAGCCATCAAAAGTTAAAACCTGGCATAAAAAGACAGAACACAGAGAAGCTCAGTTTACCTTCTTTGAGACCTTAGGTTTACCCACTTCGCGACAAGTTTCAACTATACGTCCTATAACCATATTGAGAGAAAAGAAGTTAACACAGAATGGCAGGAATGGATTATTACATATTCAAAGCAGGAGATATTTGGGTAATAAATTTAAATTGTTAAATTTTATAGAAGAGATTGTTAAAGAGAAATGTGCAGGGTATAAAAGTTTTTGTGACATATTTGCAGGTACCGGAGTGGTTGGGAATCATTTTAACGATAATTCTACCAAAATAATTAGCAATGAAGCGCTTTATAGTAATTATGTTTCTTTATATGCGTGGCTTGCCCCAGGGCAATTTGACAAAACAAAGGTATCCGAGTATATTCATACGCTAAATAACATTTGTTTGAACGGAAACAATTATGCTTCACGTCACTTTGGGGGAGCGTATTTTACAATGGAAAACGCGAAAAAAATAGGGCTTATTAGAGAGAAGATAGAAGAATTAGATCTTAATCCCAAAGAACGAGCTATTTTACTAACTTCCTTACTTTACGCAATAGATAAAGTAGCTAATACATGCGGCCACTACGACGCTTTTAGAAGGATTCTCGACACCACCGCACCAATTAAGTTATTAATACCAGATATAAAACAAGAAAGAAACTGGCAAAATGAGATTTATTGCGAGGATGCCAATAAGTTAATACGAAGCATAGCGCCGGACATACTTTATGTTGATCCCCCTTATAATTCTAGACACTATTGTGATAGCTACCATTTATTGGAGAATATCATAACATGGAAGAAGCCGAAAGTGTTTGGCGTAGCCAAGAAAATGCTGCGAGGTGACTTAAAAAGCCAATATTGCCTGAAAACAGCCGCAAGGGCTTTCGACGATTTAATAAGCAATGCAAATTGTAAATATATCCTTGTTTCTTATAACAATATGGCAGAAAAGGGAAACCAGCGTTCCAATGCAAGAATTAAGGACGCAGAAATAGTTAGGATTCTTTCAAAAAAGGGTAAAACAGAGATCTTTGAAACTAATTTTAAGAGTTTTACAACGGGAAAAAGTAGAATAGAAGAACACACAGAAAGAATATTTTTCTGCAAAACATCAAGGTAAGAACTTAATGGCACATGTTCAATGGTGTGTAGGTAATACAACCTTAAGAGAAGCGGCACGGCTTGAAGTTGGCTTAAGGGTGCTCAAAAAACATTTCAATGGCCGTCCTTGGTCCTATGAAAACCAAAGAAAATTTTTAGAGCTCTTACAGCAAGAAGGTATTTCCGAACTTGGAGCAACAAAAAGCAGTAAGCAGATAGAGCAGCACGGAAGAATCTGGAGCTCTGCTTTCAATGAATTAGGTTTTGCCACATGCTATAAAAGAGGCAATAAATATGTAGCAGGCGGTGTAACTATTACTAAGGCAGGAGAGGCACTGCTTTCTAACGATTATGTGTGCGAAGATGTGTGGCTACGCCAGCTTTTAAAACTTCAGTTTCCCAACCCTTTGCCCCAAAAGTCAAAAAATCAGTATCCCGGATTTCATTTACTGCCATTCCAGGCCACGCTTAAAATCATTAAAGAATGCAATGGTATTTCAAAGGATGAAGGATTTGTTGTCAATACATTAAAGACCTTAAAAGAAGCGGATAGGGCAGTTAAGGCTATTAAGAAATATAGGGAAGGATTAAGGAAAGCGTGTAAAAAAGGCAGGGACAGTGCTAGGAAATATGCCATTCAACAACAGTGTAATATGGCAAAGCGTCTTTATAGAGATGAGATTAAAGAACGTTTAAAATACTTAAGAAATTACTATGACGCCAAGAATCACACTAAGGATAAAAGATTACTTCGTTTAATAGCTAAAAGCGGTAAGGGATCTAATACTGCGGAAGCCACTAGACTAATAAGCGACCTCGAGTCTCTTAAGAGCCAAAGCGCCAAACTCAATAGCTTAGAAAGACGCTTTCTTTTATATTATCTTACCCTAAAATCTCGCTCTTGGAAAGATTATATTGATCTAACCATAAGATACTTTAGGATGAGTGGCATATTGACCGTTCACCGTTCGAAAGTAACTATAGCTGAAGACCATAAGGATATTGTAAGTTGGATACTTTCTCGTAATTGGCAGCTAAAGAAAGATAAGGAATATCTTGATTACCTACATGATTGTACAGTGCCTTTGCTCCCGCAAGATAAAGCGCCTTACCTTAAACAGAAAGTAGAGAAAACGCTTAAAGACGTGGGTCGGTTATCCCAGACTACTAAATTGCGAATCAAACCAGAAGATTTAAAGCCGGATATAGAGATTACAGATCCTTTGCGCTTAAGAAAGCAACTGCTTAATTTAAATAAAAGAAAGCGTGAGTTAAAAGAATACGAATATATGCTGGAATTAAATCGTAGTGCAGACGCGATAAATGAAATTGTGGGGTATTTTGATTCTATCAAGCGCAACGATATTTTGGGATATAGACCTACTCATTTTGAATGGAATATATGGCGTGGATTTTTAGCTATTGATAAACTCGCAAAGTTTCCACATGAATGTAGAAACTTTGATATCGATGATGACCTACAACCAAGGAATTTTGCGCCTGGCGGCAAACCGGATATGGTTTTTTACTATAAGGACTATACATTAGTAGTTGAAGTTACGCTATCGGCAGGCGAGACGCAATATAACACAGAGCACGAACCAGTTCCCAGGCATGTTACAAGAGTAATGCAAGAGGAGAAAGGAAAAGATATATACTGTTTGTTTATTGCTCCCCAAATACAGATTAATACAGCAGTACACTTTTATGCGAAGATGACAACTGTGCCGTATATTAGCTCAAAGAATGAGAAGCTTTATCCTAAAATCATCCCAATATCTCTAAATGAGTACATATTGCTGCTTAAGGTTTTTCAAAAAACAAGATATACGCCAGCACAATTAAGACAACTTTTGGATGAAATTGTAACCTTTAAGGATAAAGCAGATGTTGCTGACGGGTCAGATTGGTTAGTGCATATAAGGGATTGCATTGAAAAGTGGGCAAAACAAGTTTAGTGACAAAAGATAATAGCAAATTTAAGATAAATAAAATCTATCATGGAGATTGCATTAAAATAATGTCCAACTGGCCAGAGAAGAACGTCAATCTTATCTTCGCAGATCCGCCATATAACCTATCTGGAGCAAAATTAGAATGGCGGGGGAATAAAACTGGTGGAGATTGGTTTAAAATGAATGAGGATTGGGACCAAATGAGCGAAGCCGAATATATGAATTTTAGCTATAAATGGCTTGAGCAGGCAAAAAGAGTTTTAAAGGATAATGGCTCAATTTATATTTCTTGCACCTATCACAATATAGGCGAGTTGGTCATCAATTTAAAAAAGCTTGGATTTAAATGTTTAAATATAATTACCTGGTATAAGAGTAATTCTATGCCAAATATGACTAAGAGACAGTTTACTCATGCTTGCGAATATGTCCTTTATTTTGCAAAAGGGAGTGGCTGGACATTTAACTACAATAAAACAAAACAGATTAACCCGGAAAAGACAAAGGAAGGTGCCCCTAAGCAGATGAGGGATTTATGGGTATTCCCTCTTTGCCAGGGACAAGAACGCATTAAAGCACATAATGGCCGGGCAGCACACCCTACGCAGAAGCCGGAAGCGCTCCTTGAAAGGATTATTATAGCCAGTTCCAAGAAAGGAAATCTAGTTCTAGACCCTTTCTTAGGAAGCGGTACCACAGCCGCGGTAGCTAAAAGATTGGGCAGAAATTGGGTTGGGATTGAGAAGGAGAAGCAGTATGTTGCAATCGCAAGAAAACGGTTAGGACAACTTAAGTAATTTCAGAGATACAGTGTTTATCTCTGCTGTAATTAAATAAGAGGGTTAGAAAAAATGGACGATAAGCTTAAATATATATTTTCTAATATAAATGATTGGCTAAAATTTGCCGAGGCAAAAAACGCAGCCCTATTGGTTTTTGACACTGCCATACTAGTTGGATTGGTTAGTATTGTGAGTACAAATAATGGACTTCATCAATACGTTCAATATTATCTTTATTTTTGCATGTTCTTTATTGTTTCTTCGATTATTCTTTCTCTTCTTTCGTTTATTCCTAAGCTCAAGATGCCATTTCTCTATCAATCACAAAGGCATTTTTCTCAAGATAATGTTCTTTTCTTCGGTCATATCGCAAAGTATGGCATCAAGGAATATTTAGAATTGCTTTACAGTCAAAATAATGCAAAATATGATAAGAAAGATTTATTTCAAGAGAACCTAGCAGGGCAAATAATTATAAACTCACGGATAGCTCTGTTGAAGTACAAGCTTTTTGAGATAGGTGTATGGCTTACAATAATAGGGATTACTTCTCCAATTATTGCAGGGCTTATTTTTAGAATTAAAACTTACTGGAGGTGATAGAAATGCTAAGTGTAACTCAGATACCAGAACGGTATAGAAATATTATTGATGAGCAGATAAAAATTTTTGATCAACAAAGATCAGTTCAGGTAAAAAATAAAATACCAGATACAGCCGACATTCCTATTGAAAGCCCTAACCATTGGTTAAGAATTCCTGATGTTATCTGTGTTTTTGTTGACATGAAAGGCTCAACACAATTAAGCGCCTCTACACATGATAAAAGCACTGCTGGCGCTTATCAATTGTTTGTAGGAACGGCAGTAAAATTGTTTAATGAATTTGAAGCTCCATATATCGATGTTAGAGGAGATGGAATTTTTGCTTTATTTAATAGCGATGCCCCGTATCGTGCAATTGCAGCTGCCGTGAGTTTTAAAACTTTTTCACGCGAAGAATTTACACCGAAAATAAAAGAGCTGACAGATCTAGGAATAGGTGCTCATATAGGTATAGACCAAAAAACAGTTCTTGTTAGAAAGATTGGATTTAAAAAGTATGGAGGAAGAACGGATCGACAAAATGAAGTTTGGGCTGGTAAACCTGTTAATATGGCTGCTAAACTTTCGTCGCTTGCTACTCAAGATGAATTAGTTGTATCCGATAGATATTTTAATAATATAAGGCATGAGTCTGTATTAAAAACTTGTGGATGTGTAGATGGCCAACCAGGTAGAGAGAAAGTAGATTTATGGACAGAAATCGATGTTTCAGATGATCCGAAGTACGATTTTCAAAAAGCTCATAAGCTAAGTAGTTATTGGTGTCTCAATCATGGTAGGGAATATTGTGAAGCAATACTGAAATTAGATGAAGACAAATCTAAGAGTGCGGTACCTATTTTCTAGAATTTCGAAATCTCCTTGTAAATTTCGCCTTTATTAAGGAGAAAGGATTGTATGTCTTTGAAAGTCGATTTAACAAATGAAGTTGCAGAAATATTTAAAAGTAGATGGTCAAAAAGAGATGGTCAGGTTGTGCCTGAATCGGATGATATTAAGCTTGGCAATGATGCGGTATTAGTTAAAGGCACAGTCCTATATGCAGATTTGGACGAATCAACAAATCTTGTCGACAACTATAAGTCACACTTTGCTGCCGAGATTTACAAAGCGTATCTGCATTGTGCCGCAAAAATTATTAACACTGAAGGTGGCGTGATTGCATCATACGACGGCGATAGGATTATGGCAGTGTTTATTGGTAACTCAAAAAATAGTGACGCCGCACGTACTGCGCTGAAAATTAATTATGCTGTGAAAAATATAATAAATCCAGCCATACAGGCTCAATACCCAAAAACAAGTTTTTCTATCGAGCAAGTAGTAGGTATTGACACTAGCAGCCTTTTTGTAGCTCGTACTGGTATCCGCGGTTCAAACGATTTGGTGTGGGTCGGTCGAGCTGCAAACTATGCAGCGAAGCTATCTAGCCGTTCTGGGGCACCTGCGCAAATTACAGCCGATGTGTACAATTGCTTGAAGGATG
>JAMXCY010000116.1 GCA_024543015.1 Candidatus Omnitrophota bacterium
GGCACATAAGGACCGGTTGCCGCCTGGCCTAAGCCAAGAAGAACTCCTTTTATAATTTCTTGTTTATCTATAGCATAACTAATGGCCTGGCGCACTCTTTTATCTTTAAACCAAGGATGTTTAAGATTAAATCCCAAATAAGTATAAGAAAAACTAGGATACCTGAATTTTCTAAAATTTTTATTAAAATAATTTGTAGAAGTCTGCCTCTTGTATTGAAAAGGAGTAAGCCCCATCCAATCAACACCTTCTACCTGAAGCTCCATAAACATGGTTGCTGAATCAGGAATTATACGGTAAACATATCTATCTATATAGGGCCGGCCTTCGAAATAATTATGGTTAGATTCTAGAATTATTTTTTCTCCTGTAACCCACTTAACGAACTTAAACGGCCCTAAACCTACAGGGTTTCTGGCAAATTTAGTTTTGGTTATATCTTTTCCTTCCAAAAGATGTTTAGGCAAAATCACAAGGCTGCCCCAGCTGCTCAAGGCCGGGGCAAAAGGTTTGTCATAGGTAACTCTAAAAGTATACTTATCTAAAACTTCGGCTTTTTTAACCTGCATATAATCTTCCTTGTAAGCGCTGGGAGTTTTTTCATCAATAATCGTTTTATACCCAAACATTACATCCTCAGCAGTAAACTCAACTCCGTCATGCCACTTCACTCCTTTACGCAGATGAAAAGTTATTATCAAACCGTCTCTGCTTATATCCCAACTTTTCGCTAAATCTCCGGTTAAAGTAAGGTCTGGAGCATATTTTACTAAACCGTTAAATATTAAACCGGAAATTGCATGCGAGGGGCCGTCAGAAGCAAGCATAGGAATAAGTATGCTTGGTTCACCTATTGAACCGGTAACTATAGTATCTCCATAAGAAGGGAAACCTTCTGCAGCAATAATTTGTTTATCTTTAGCACAAACAGAAAATACAGGCAGGAATGGGTTAATTAAAAGGGAAATTAAACATAAGAAAAGGCTGCGGAATTTTATTTTTAAAGACAAAAAATCTAGGTAGGAATTTTTTCGTGAAATCAAAAAACCCATGGGGAAGGAAATTTATATAACCTTATTCATTTCAAGAGGAAAAGTCTTATCAAAAGCAATTCCTGCATACCAGGTGCCTGAGTCTTTTCTGCACCAGCATACTTTACCCTCCAAGGAAAAATGATCATTCTTATCGGTGTCTATCTCTAGTTTTGTTTCCATACGCGGAGGAAGCGGGACAGAAGTAGAAATCCCTACACCGCAAGGGCTGATATCCTGGCATTTAATTTTATGTGAGATTTCGTCTGAAGATGTACAATTTCCTGTCCACGAACAGGGTAGCCTTTCATCGGACCGCTTATTCGCAAAATAATCTTCATACACCATCTCTCACCTCCTATATATTAATTATACTCCTTACAGAAATTAAATAAAGAAAAATTAACTTATCTAGGGCTATTTACCTATCTTTGGCTTCTGCACTCCTGTTAAACCCTGGGCTGAATAATCTCTTTCATATATTTTTCTAAGGAATTTTCTACGTTCCTCAAGAGTAATGTCTAAGAGCTTCCCAAACTCATCATCATGCATACGCTCCGAAATGCTATTGCCCGGAGAGCTGGAAGATGATTCCAGAGGCCTAACAACAGGCTGAGATTGACTGCGTTTTCTTAAACGATTTAAAGAATAAAAAGGGCCCACCATATTCATCAAAATCACCTGGGCTAAGATTTTAAAGTTGTACATAGCGGCTGTCTTTTCAATATCTTGTAAATCATAACGCATATCGTCCACGACTATACTATCTACCTCCAATCCCATCTGTTGGCGATGTTTTATCAAAGCACTTGTGCTATAAATTCCCGGCTTAGTTGCGGAAAATACTTTATCGATATACTCTTGAGTACTTTCATACTTTAAACGGGGACGTGGCCCGAACCACTGCATATCGCCCTTAATGATAGAAAAAATCTGCGGTGCCTCATCGAGGCCGGTTGGTTTTATGAGTTTGCCGAACCGCGTCTTTTTATGTTCCTTCGTAGTTTTTTTATCGGTCCAGGTTCGAATCTTCCAAATATTAATTGTGCTGCCTTGGTAGCCGACTCTCTCCTGCGCAAAGAATGCCGGGCCTTTCGTTGAAACCTTAACTACGGATGCTAAGAAAAATATGACCAAAAGCGCAAGAGGCAAAATAGCAATTGCTACAACTCTGCCAATTTTTGCACTAAAGTTTTCTCTTTCTGTACTTGATACGGCCGGCGAGCTGGCCGGACCTGGGCTGCCGTTGTCGAGATAAGTATCAGCCCATTTTCTTTGAACCGTAATTTGATTACTCACAAGTTCTATATTGCGCTCAATAACTGCTCGTACGGCAGGATCTTTTTCCTGTCTAAGCATTGCCTCAAGGCTGGGAATAGCAAGTGCCGCATTCTCATCAAGCGGGAGACGAGCTAGCATTTCAGCTGCTTTGACTCTTACTGCAGGGGTAGATTCCTTAGAAGCATCTTTCCGCCCGCCGCTGTCGAGGCTACTGTTTTGCGGCGAGCTGGCCTCGGCGTCGTTGTCCAGGGAACCTGGCAAGCTGGCACGTTCTCGTGCTGCGTCGTGCTTACCACGTATTGCGTCGGGGTCCGCTGGAGAGAGGAGACTGGCGGCGGCTTCGGATTTGTCGCGAATAGTTATGGTCACTTCAGCCATTAATATCGCGGTGTCTGAGCCAGTATAATAAACATCAAACACATATTTTTTCTTTCTGTCATCAAGTGACTTCAAAATAACCCCTGTTGTATAGATGGCACCTGGGAACCAAGCTTTTTCGTCATATTCGAATGGCTTATCCTTTTTCGGAACAAGAATTGCTTCTTTAATTACATACGACCTTGGATTCTTCTTATCAGCAATGATAAGCCCGATATCATAATGCTTACTATCATCCTTACGTTGACGAGCGCTATGCACCCACATAAATTCATACCGACCGCTACTCTCGCCCCCATATGCAGAAACTCCTATCCAATTTCTTTGTCGGCCTTTTCTCTTTACCTTCCTGTATTCACCAGCATCTTTCCAGGGGCCGGCGAGGCCACCCTCTGATTCTGCCAAGCGAATGGTCCGTGTACCTTCCTCATCGGGACGATACAATGCATACCATTTACCTCCCATGGGGTTTCCGAACGGGACAAAATTTTTATTATTTATCTTGGCATAGCGACCTCGCGCGATTAGTCTCTTTAACGGTTTCCAGCTCCATGTTACGCCTGCCTGAGGGTTCTGAAGAAGACGCCCGACGTTTGTTAAGAATGTTTTTTTAGCGTGGCTTGTAACAACAGAATAATATGTTCCGTCTCGTTTAACGGCAGTTAGGTATACATATATTCTTGCATCCCGCTCAATCACATGGGCATCCTCAAGGGAAACAATAGGGTTTTCTTTAGATGTAAAGTCATCGGGTCTCAGCAAGTTCGCATCAAGAGGGATGATTTCACCACAGAGATTAACCTTTATGTTCAAATATGAGGTTATTTTCTCCGGATCGATTTTTTCAGGATCCTTATGAATAACCAGACCAATTTTCGAATAACGCAAATCATCAGGCATGTCTTTTCTGGGCGGAAACTTCGAATAGGTAAGCCGTGGAAATAAAAAACGTTTACCGTCAAGAGTTAGTACTCCCGCGTTTAAAATAAATTCCGATCGTTTAAAATGTTTAGTTCGCCCCGGCATCATAACAACACCCTTGCGTTTGACATATTTTTTTACTTCAATATTCAAATCACCCCCGAGACGTCTATAGTCACGTGATTTGCTGACGTGCGGCTTGCGACCTGGC
>JAMXCY010000117.1 GCA_024543015.1 Candidatus Omnitrophota bacterium
TTATGTTTAATAAAGTCGAGCCTATTCTAGTTTTAAGCTGTAAACTTTAAGCTATAAGTCTTACAGCTTATAGCTTATAACTGTTAGGCTATTTATGGTAGGAAGCAACGGTTAAAATGGAAGGGGAAACTACTGATTAGAACTGGTTAGGTTTGGGCTCAAGAGGAATTTTAGCTGTGTCAAGAGGCTAATACCGTAAAATCCGGTTATAAATTGCAGGCAGTTTTTCCGGGACGGCAACGCCGCACAATACAGGATTTACAATCTTAACCTCTTGACACTATTAACATCCAAAGCTGTATTATACCTGTTTAAAAAGAGCTATCTATTAGCGCTGCTCTTCATCTCCAAAAGCATCGCCGGCAGCTTTATAAATTCCTTGCACCCTTCGTTGAATATAGCCTGACATAGCCAGCAAGGCCATTACAACAAAGGCAATTAAAGTCGCATAGACAAGCATTGTCTGTGATTTATTCTTTCTCATTGTATATTACTCCGATTGAAATATTCCCAAATTTCTTAAAACTTGTAGAATCTATATTTAAACTATCTAATGTTTTAATTAATTTATTCGCTTTAGTAATTAATATATTGCAGACTTTTCCCTCTTGCTTAAATATCAAAGATACCCTTGACGCTCTTATTTTAGGTAATCTTTTATTGTCTTCTGCGCATAGGTCACATCCTATAATTTCTGACAAACTGCATTTATCGCGATAGCTTTTTCTCTTAGCTAGCTTCCATCCGAATTCAGGCATTTTTTCTAAGTAAAAATTAGCTATGCTATTTATTAGCCCTGATGCCAAATATTTAACGCTTACTGCCGGATGTTTAGTATCATTGAAATAATATATTTTTGCTTTGGGATACGCTGGCGCAAACTTTATATTATATGACTTATCACGTAATGATTTTTTAAACTCTATTAATTTTTCTTTTTTATTTGAAAAAATACGATAATATAATGTTTCTCCCCTAGCATAATGACCAAGAATAACTGCAATAAATCCAAATTCATCTTTGGAAAAAATAATACTAGGCTTTTCATAATCACTATTAGTGCCTGTAAAATCCTTTTCTTTTAATCCCTGGCGCGAAAAAACATTTCTATAAAAATCCAGGACCTCTTTTTTAGATAGCTTAGATTCATACCTATAAACCGTATCGGCTTCTCCGTCTGCCTTTGTTACTTTTTTATCAATGAATTTAGTATGATTGGGCTTGGGAAAACTAAAAACCTGAGCCTTAATATTAAAACTAATAATACTAAAAAAAATAAGCAGCAAGCCTATATATCTATGTCTTAGCATCTATATTTCTCCTAATATAACAACCTGACCAAAACAATCATCAATTTGCCGATATAAGCTGAGCCTCGTGACTTGGTTTTTGTTCGGGCCCGATATTTCCCTGGCCCCTAAAAGAGGCTTTGGCATTACTGGCAATAGGCGGATAAAAGTTAGGCACATCAACATCTCCCCGCATACCTTTTATTGGCCCGCCCATATGAAACTGAAAATCCGAAGAATCAACCATCCTATCATGCGTAATATCTTCAATATAAACAATAATAGTATCATGGGTATCCTTCTTTCCTGTGCTAGTTTCAGCTTCTCCTTTTTTTAGGCCTTTTTCTGCATCCCTGGCTTTTTTCAACGCTCTTTGCATTGCTTGGTCGGCCTGCTTCATTAAATTATCCCCGCTAGTATCCGGTCCAGAATCACACGTAGGACCGCAACAACACAATAAATGACAATAACAGCACACTGGATTGTTAGTGCAAGCATAACCTCCACTATAAGCACTTCTAGCCTGATTAACAAGACTTTCGGCTAAATGAGCTTCCCTTTTAGACTCATCTAGATGTTGTTTTATCTGCTGCCTATTTTCTTTTGTCCTTACCACTTCAAAGGTACGCATGGCCTGAATATTTACTATCGCCGTTACAATGTGAAAACGTCCTGCTCCGTCTACGTATGAAAAAGTTTCAGGTTTTCCGTTTTGTACGCTTTGAACTGTTATGCCCTTTAAAAAGGCTGACCAAAGCTTCTGGTTTATCTTACCTAACCTGTGGCTTGTACCGTCATTGTGAAGATTAAAGATATAGCCGGCGTAAAGAGCATTTTGATATAAATCATTCTGGCCTTGCTGGTCATCATGGACTCTTTCTCTTATTGCAATATAAAAATCCTCCTGCAGTTTTGCATAATTAGGTATTACTCCCGACTCTGATGTTGACTGCTGGTCAGCATCTGAATTAGAAGCAGGCCAAGCATTTTTTATAAGCTGATGTATTTGATTAATGAAGCCTTGGACATTCTCTTTTCCGATTTTATCTAAAGTACTTTTTATGTCTCTTTCTATATTACCCTGATAACTGGAACATTCTGCGCAAGTATGCGCCTGTGTTTTTGCAGATCGTTGCACATATTCATCGTAAAGATTTTGAACATTTTGCATATATCCTTGCATTGCTTTTTCAAAATCATTCCAATTTCCTTCTAATTTCTCATCTTCATCTTTGTTAGCATTAGCAACGTAATTAAAAGCATAAGCTGATACAGAGGCTCCGGCTATAGCCCCGCCGTCAGCAGCATTACCGCTGTAGGTTTTATCTTTAGCAATTTTACCGATATTAATAGTTATAAAAGTAATGACTATCATTGTAGTCATTATGGCGAGAAAAAAAATAGAAACTTGAGCTTTTTCTGATAATGATTTATATTTTGAAAAGAATCTAAACACTAACTCCCCCCTTTGAAAAAAATACAATAAAAAATCTTTAGGGGACAGGCGGAGCTATATAGGTAGGCCAAACATCTGCCTTGTATCCTCCGCTTGCGCCGCTTTCATCTACGCTGCGATTAGGCGTGCCAGCCATCACCCGGGTAAAAGTATAAGTGACCTGACGAATGGGGATATGGGCATTGCCCCAAGCCCAGATACCAATGGCAGCACCTAAAAGCATGGTTCCGGCCAGATAAACAATAGTTGATTCTAACGCGCTTTGAGCTTTTTTCATTACTTTCCTCCCTGCCTGCCGGTAGGCAGGCTAAAGAATTATCTTCCGTGGCCCCGGGCTTGAACACGAGTAGTCTGCTCGCCTATTTCGTAAATCATAACTTCACCAACACCTGCTGACCTTGATGTACTGGCCCGGCCGCCATTAGCCTGAACGCTGACACCTTCACCAATTATAGTAACATATGAAGGTGCAATACCTCCACTGGGTTGCTGCTCACCCAAATCATATTCGATAGGCATACCAAACCTTCCTCCTAAAGCATTAATTCCCATATACAGGGTCTTCTCAGGATCCTCTCCCTGGTCTTCTACACTGGGGATAGCCCACATCACATAACCGGCGCCGCTGCTGGTTGTTTTCTTTCCCACAATCGGTCTGCTAACATCAGCCTGCCTTCTATCATCCCAAGTACCGTAAGCAACAATTTTATTATCATCATGGGAATGCTTAAGAGCCTTGCGAAAGGCCTGCATGAGCTGATATTGATCACCATTTAGTTTAGCAATATAGGTAACTAGAGCTCCAAAAGCCATTAAAACTACAGTGCCTAAAATAGCCATTTCCATCATTGCCTGAGATTTCCTAATAAAATGTTTTTTTATCATCTTTCCCCTAACCAACAACAAAAACAGTACCGTTTTAACTCTTAACATCCCATTCACCCTTTTTATCAGTCCAGTCTTTATACTCCAAGTCAGGATAATCTAACTCCGGAGCGGCTGAAGGTGCATCTTGAACATGGATTGCCTCACCCTTATGTTCCATCAAAGACCAACCCTTTATAGATGGA
>JAMXCY010000118.1 GCA_024543015.1 Candidatus Omnitrophota bacterium
AACTCCCGGGACATTATCGCTTGCATCTCCGGCCAAGGCCATTATCTCTATAATTTTCTCTGGGGGTACGCCAAACTTTTTCTTTATCCAAGCTTTATCCAGGATTGCGTTATCCTTGTGTGGATTTAATATCTTAACGCTATCGTTAACTACTTGCAGGATGTCTTTATCCGCTGTAACGATTAGAATCTCCGCTCCTGAAGCCGCCAACTTCTTGGCCAAAGTGGCAATAATGTCATCAGCTTCGTATCCTTCTTTTTCAAATATAGGAATACGGTAAGCCCCGAGAACCTGTTTAATAATAGGCATCTGCAAAGACAGCTCATCGGGCATGGGTTTACGTTTAATCTTATAGTTAGCAAATCTTTTATGCCGGAAGGTCGGCCCCTTAAGATCAAAGGTTACCCCCAGATATTGCGGTTTATGCTGGTCAATCAACTTATTCAGCATGACTATAAAACCATAAACCGCATTGGTCGGCTCACCCTTTGAATTAGAAAGACTCCTGATGGCGTAAAAGGCACGGTAGCAAAAAAAGTTACCGTCAATAAGTATTAGCTTTTTTCTCACTTAATATTTCCTAAGGATTTATCATTCAAGGGCTATTTTTCGATGGGTTTAGAGAGAGGTAAGGCTTCGATCATCTTATAAAAATACTCTTGTGCTCCTTGATAATCTCCTTCCTGGTAATGCTGCATACCTCCTAAATAATAATCCTGAATCTTCTCCTCGGATGTCCGGTATTTGTTTCTGCCTAAGATTTTGTCTAAGGCATCTTTCTCTTTCTGTCCCATTATCCGTCGGGCTAAGTTGCGAGCATCTATCTCTTGCAGCTCTTCGGGAGCATATTTCTTCAATTTGGCGCGTGCCTTTATTCCTGCCGGCTCAGCAGGATGGCCCAGGCGCGCTCTTGCTTTCCAGTGGTATATGGCCTTGCCGATTTTACCGTATTTCTCATAAAACAGGCCAAGGTTATAGTGCGCGGGTGCGTAGTGAGGGTCAACCTTGAGGGCTTTTAAGTACCATCGTTCGGCCCGAGAAATCAGGCCTTTTTTTTCGTAACAAATAGCCAAGCCATTATAGGCAGCTAGATAATTTTTGTCTATTCCGATAGCCTTTTGGTAATATTTAACGGCCGCGTCTAACTTGCCTTCGCTCTGGAGTTTATCGCCCTTAAAATGGTATTCACGGGCCTCGTCTAACAGGTATGCCCAGGCAAGATAACTACAGGCGAAGCTTATAATTACAGTAAAAAGAATTAAAGAAAGTAGGGATTTTCCGGAAGGGGTTTTGTCCATTTACGTTTGCCTTAACATACCATAAAATGTAGAGTTGGTCAAGTGAAATCGAATAGATTTTGCTTAATCCTTAAGGCTACATAGTAGTCAAAGGATCTTATTTTCTATAAGATAACCCTTTCTTTCTTTTTATATATTGCGAAAAGTATCCACCTGTTAGTCCATCAATGTTGGCGGTCAACTCTTCTATTCTTAAAACCTTGATTAACTTCTCTTGAATAGTTTGCGGGGGTGTTAAGATATGCTCTATTTGTAGTTTTCGCCTCTGGTAATAAAATCTGGTTACTTCGTCAAGAATATCATCACGCAACTGCACCATTAAGCGGGCATTGCCATCAAGCAGCCTTACTTGTTCATTAAACACCAAGTCCCCCACATCCCAGTTAAAACTAAGCCCCCAATCACGCGGCCCGACAAATCCCACTTTGGTGGTTGAGCTGCCGTAAACAGTCTTGTCATAATCTAGGCTCACATCCGGCAAAAGCGCTTTAAGTTTGGCGTTTCTGCGCAGCATCCTAATCCTTTCTGGATGAACCACTTCAGCATACCTTAAAGCTGCTTGCTGCACTTCTTGAATTGTCGGTTCACTAAGAGCTAATCTCTTAAGGGCCTGTTCAACATCTATTCCTTTCTCTTCAATAACTGCAACTACTTCTATTCTTTCTTCTTTTTTCTGCTTTTGAACATTTCTCGGGCTTACTGTTTTAAAGACTCCCTGGTCTGTGCCGGCAAATAACTGTTCTGCGCCTTTATTCAAGGTCAAGCTGCGCACATCGCGAAAAATCTTTCCCTGATAGATTTCCTGCCACCTATTTAATTCCGGCAATAATTCGAACACCCCGTCACGACTCCCTGCATAGATAAGACCGTCTTTATCTGAGACAACTATAAAATTGACTTTATCTTCGGTCAAACCCTCCGAAGGCAATTTGTTCCAGGACTCTCCCGCATCCGGGGAAATAAGAACGCCTGCACTTGTAGCAATAAGAATTCTTTTATTATCGCGGCTATCAATAGCAACACAGTTGATCAGGTCTTGAACTTCACTTGTTTCATCGTTGTTCTCATTGCCACCATTATCTTGTTCATCGTCGGCTTTATAGCTTGTTACGTAAACTCTACTCCAGGACTGACCAAGGTCTATCGATTTAAAAAGGCCGTAGGTATTGGCCAAATATAGAACTTGGGAATTGGCAGGATGCACTGCAATCGATCTGACCTGAGAACGAGGAAGTCCCCCTGCGCTTTTCTTCCAGCTTTGGCCTGAGTCGGAAGAAACATATAAACCTTCGTCTGTACCAATATAAATTCTTTGATAATCGCGTTGATCAAGCTCGATCCAACGCACATTATTGGCTGTCTCGCTGAGCTTCCGGAATATCTTCTGCCACCTCTGGCCCTGATTCTTTGTGGCAAACAGGCCATCGCTTGTAGCTACATATAAAATTTTGGGGTCGGATTGGTCAAAGGTGACAAAATTTATCTCAGTGTCTTCTGGCCCCAGAGAAAAAATTACCTCCCAAAGCTGGCCACCATTTTGTGAAAGATAAACTTGTTTTAAGCCGCCGGCGCAAATAAAATTATCATTCCCGGGAAAGATAGAAATTGAACGGATATTTGTATCGTTGATGCCGGAATTTTGTGGCTGCCAGAGTTTCTCGGCGTTGACGATTTGTGGGAAAAGAAAGATTAAAGAAATGAAAAATGCCGCTAAAAGTCTTTTATCCATATTTTAGGGTTCCTGATCGATTTTTACTCTTCCGGTAGTGTTGGATACAGTAATTCGCCTAAAATCTTCTTTTTTATCGGCCAGCCAAACTGAACCAACGCTACCGATTAATCCTCCTGTAGAGGAAAAAGTAGCTTTATCTGCAGTGAAAGTAGTTGGCTGTTGGGGCTGTTGGGGACGAGAAAACTTAATTGATGAGGGCAAATGGTATTTCTTCCCGTAAATCTCGTTGTTTTCATCGGTAATGTAATAAGAGTGGGGTGTTTGCGAATAGTCAAAGTTGACCGAGTAATTTTTCCGGTAGGTAATTGAGGCGATGCGCGCCGTGTTCAGGACTGCAACCACATCTTTGGCCGCTGTCTTTAACTTCGCCCCCTTGGTAAAGGAGGCGAAAAAAGGAATGCTCACTCCTATCAGTAGAACTATTACTGCCAGGACAACCAGCATCTCCATCAGAGTAAAGCCCTTTTTCGTGACTCCTGACTCCTGACTCCTGACTCGTTTTTTACCAGTTGTGAATGTCATCGCCATCGCCCTGTTCGTCCTGGCTATTGGGGCCATAAGAATAGATATCATAAAAGGAAGTATTATGCGTGCCGGGATTGATATAACTATAAGGATTGCCCCAGGGATCAATATATTTTCCATCTTCTAAGTCTTGTTCCTTAAGGCGCATGTAAGGACCGTTCCAATCTGCCTCAGGATTGCTGGTATCGATAAGCGCCTG
>JAMXCY010000119.1 GCA_024543015.1 Candidatus Omnitrophota bacterium
GTTAACGACCAGGATGAACCTTATGAAGAAGCAGTTAGGTTAATTTCCCAGGCTAATAAGATGGTCTATGCCTATGCTTTAGGTTTATCTGATTTCGCTCCTGAATTTGATGGGCTTCTTAGCTTTAAAAAAGAAAAGGCGCTGGAAATATCAAAAGGCCCTTTGAAAACACTGAAGATACCTATCCAAAACTCAGGTTTTGAACAAGGAAAGAATGCCTGGGCCTTGCAAACATGGAAAGGTAAAAGCAAGGCTTCGTTAGATCCATCCACAAGGCATAGTGGGAAGAAGGCCTTAAAAATAACAGGTGGCCCGGGTGAAGGTTGGGACTCAGTAGGTCTTGGGATTCAGAGCAATCCGGACTTTACATTAAAACCGGGTTATCAATATAAACTTTCAGCTTGGATAAAAACTAAAGGTGTGGAAGATATGGCCTTCGTGCGTATTAAAGTGAAGTATAAAGGTGGCGATGCCGTTTATTTTGGAACCCCAGCGTTATATGGAACAGAAGAATGGAAACAGGTTGAAGTTGATTTTAGTCCTCGCGAAGAAAATACGGTGGAGTATTTAGCTGCTCAGCTTGTAGGTAAAGGCATTGCCTGGTTTGATGATATCAACTTAGAAGTACTGGAGTAATGTTTAAAAGATGAAAGTATTATTTTTAACTCGAGATTTGCCTTATCCGCCAACGAGCGGGTACAAAAAGAGGAACTTTTATCTCTTAGAAGAGATGACAGCCAGAAAAATAGATGTTGTTTGCAAGGAGATGATGTCTATAAAAGGAAAAGAGCAGAAGATGCCTAAAGCTGTCAGCGCTTTTTTAAGCCTATTTTCAACTTTACCATTTTCGGTAAGGATCAGAACCTCTTTGAAGATTAAAAGGGAGATAAGGCGCTATCTTAAAGAAAATCCGGTGGATGTTATTATCTGCGACAGCATATTTTGGTCTTTAAATATACCGGAGTTTAAGGGGCACAAAATACTTTATGAGCATAATATCGAATCAGTAATTGTTAAGCGCTATGTGGAAATGGAGCAGAACATTTTTAAGAAGTCTTTCGCCTGTATTGAATATTTGAAATTGGAAAGATTCCAGAAGAAAATGTGGAAAAAGTTTGATTCTTGTATTGTTTGTTCCGCGCTGGATAAGGAAACAATGCAAGAGAAAGCCGGAAAAATAAACGTTTTTGTCATTAATAATGGCGTCGATACAAAGCACTTTAAGCGAGACTCTTATCCTGTATCTAAAAATACGTTGGTCTATACCGGCGAGATTGGTTGGTATCCTAATGAAGACGCGATTATGTATTTTGTAAAGGAAATTTTCCCTTTAATTAAAAAGAGCGAGCCGGAGGTTAAATTTTGGATAGTAGGTAATAATCCTTCTTTGAAGATTAGAAAATTGACTGAGAAAGATAAATCTATTATTGTAACCGGGTTTGTAGATGACGTGCGTGAGTTTGTGGGCAAGGCTTGTGTTTATGTTGCTCCTTTAAGGATAGGCAGCGGGACTCGCCTAAAGATTTTAGAGGCCTTGAGTATGGAGAAACCGGTGGTTTCCACTTCTATAGGTTGCGAAGGCCTGGAATTAGAGACGGATAAGCATCTGTTAATAAAAGATAACCCTGAAGAGTTTGCCCGGGCAGTATTAAGTTTATTGAAGAACGAAGGATTGCGTGTTTCTTTGGGGCAGAATGGCCGCAAGTTAACGCAAGAAAGATACGACTGGAAAATTGTATTTAAGGATTTAAATTCCATTGTAAAAGTAAGGCTTAAATAATGAAGATAGCATTTTGGTGTTTTTCAGGATTGATACTATTTATTTACTTTTTATTTCCGATAATTATATTTATTATCGCCAAAATAAAGGGCAGGGATCCGCAACAAAGTGACATAGCGCCGTTTGTTAGCTTTATTATTGCTTTGCACAATGAAGAAAAGGTAATCAGAGAAAAATTGAAAAATACATTATCATTAGATTATCCTCAAGACAGATTAGAAATAATATTTGCCCTGGATGGTTGCACAGATAAGACCAAAGAGATTATTTCAGAATGTGGTAATGGCCGTATAAGAATCTTAGACAATAAGCAAAGAAGGGGCAAGGTTGCCACTTTGAACAGAGTAGTTGGCGAGGCTAAGGGTGAGATAGTGGTTTTCTCAGATGCAAATTCGATACACCAAAAGGATACATTAAGAAAGCTAATCAGAAACTTCTCTGACCAAAAAGTCGGTTGCGTTTGTGGAAGGCTTAAATATACCGGGGCAGATTCAACATCCGTAGGAAAGGGAGAGAGTTTATACTGGAGATATGAGCACTTCGTAAAAACTCAAGAAAGCAAATTAGGCAAACTACTAATAACTAACGGTTCAATTCAGGCTCTCAGGAAGCATCTCTATCCTTATCCCGATCCGGAGATAGCGGATGATTTTAGCGTCCCGCTTTTAATTCAGGCCAGGGGCTACAAGATTTTGTATGAACCGCAGGCCGTAGTATATGAAACTGCCACTCAAAGCCTAAAAGAGGAGTTTAGGCAGAAGGTGAGGATTGTCTCTCAAGGGATAAAAGGCGCGATAAGGCTAAGAAAGGATTTATTAAGGCTAAGGGCCTTGGGGTTGTTTGAACTTCTCTTTCACAAGTTGTTAAGATGGTTTATCCCCTTCTTTCTTATAGCAGTCTTTGCCTTTAATTTGACGTTAGTGCAAGATAAATTATATTTCTATCTATTTATCCTGCAATTAATATTTTATTTCTTCGCTTTCATCGGTTTCTTATTGCAGTACAGTAATAAAATTAAAGTCTTCTACATTCCCTTTTATTTTTGTTTGGTTAATTTTGCCTCATTAGTGGCCTTCTTTTGGCTTTTAAGCGGAGGCGAAACGCGGATGTGGGAAAAGGCATATAGCACGCGGAGTAATAAATGAAGATACTGATTATCGGCAGTAATGGTTTTGTCGGTAAATTTTTAAGCCGGAAATTAATTGATAGTGGCTATCAAGTGGCCGAAATGGACGTCTGCGCCCCGGACAATAACGGACGTAACTTTTTCTTAGGGGATATTTCGAGTCCTGAAGAGATTGCCAAAGCAGCGCGCGGGGTGGATGCCATAATCAACCTGGCTGCCAAACACCATGATTTTGGTGTTTCGCCGGAGGAATTCTTTAACGTTAATGTTCAGGGAACGCAAAATATTCTTGACTGCGCAGCAGAGATGGATATTAAGCAGTTCATTTTTTACAGCACAGTAGCAGTATATGGTAACCATAAGGCTTATACCACAGAGGCGAGCGTAACGGAGCCGGTTAGTGAATATGGGAAGTCTAAATTGGCCGCAGAAACGTTAATAAATAAATGGATTCTTGAAGACTCCAGCCGCCAGGCTGTTATCCTGCGGCCCACTGTAGTTTTTGGCCAGGGCAATTATGCCAATATGTATAATTTAATCAATTCCATATATAAAAAGCGATTCCTTTTTGTAGGCAAAGGAGAGAATATCAAGTCAGTAGCCTATGTAGAAAATTTGGTGGATGCTACTATTTTTCTTCTGGAAAGATTAAGGCCGGGTGTGGAGGTCTATAACTATTCAGACTATCCTCAACTGAATATAGAACAGATAGTAAAGACGATTGCTCGGTATATTCCTTGTGATTTGTCCAATTTAAGGCTTCCTTTAAGGCCTACTCTGGCCGCGGCAAGCTTATTTGATTTAATGGG
>JAMXCY010000120.1 GCA_024543015.1 Candidatus Omnitrophota bacterium
GTCTTTACTGTGGCTTGCGTGCCCACCGGCATAAACAACGGTGTTTTCACCAGGCCATGTGCAGTCTTTAAAAGACCTGTTCTAGCCTGTGAATCTTTATCTTGATGAACAACCGTAAAACTCATAATATTAGCATCGCATCGCCATAGGAGAAAAATCTATATTTCTTCTCAATTGCCTTTTGATAGGCCTCAAAGAGCAGTTCTTTCCCGACAAAGGCGCTGACTAACATCAACAGCGTAGATTTGGGAAAATGAAAATTAGTCAACAGACAATCTACCGCCCTAAATCTATACGGTGGATAGACAAATAAATCCGTCCAGCCTCTTTTCTCTTGCACAGATAAAGTTTTCTCAACTCTACCCGCGCATGTCTCCAGCACCCGAACCGATGTTGTGCCTACGGCAAAAACCTTTTTCCCTTCAGCGCGAGTTTGGGTAATAACTCTTTTTGTCTCTTGGGGCAGGATAAAATATTCTTTATGCATTTTATGCTTGGTTATGTCCTCAAACCTTACCGGAGCAAAGGTCCCGTAACTAACGTGCAAAGTTAAACAGGCAATATTCACACCCTTATCGCGGACAGCTTGTAATAATTCTTTAGTAAAATGCAATCCTGCCGTGGGAGCAGCGGTGGCGCCTTCTTCGGTTGCATAAACCGTTTGATAGCGCTGTTTGTCTAGATCTTCTGCTTCTCTTTTGATATACGGAGGAAGTGGAACAAGGCCGATATCTTGCCAGAGGCATCTTTTATTTCCGTTGCGGTTAAATTTCACAATCTTGGACATTCCCTGATCAATAAGCACCTCTGCCTGTGTATCGCCTCTATCGAATAATAGTTTAGTGCCCACAGTCAACTTCTTTGCCGGCTTGGCTAAAACCCGATAAGTATTTTTAGATAAATTCTCCAGAAGAAAAATCTCTTGTTTTCCTTTGGTCTTTTCTCTGCGGCCAATTATTCTGGCATAAATTACCTTGGTGTTATTTAAAACCAGACAGTCTCCGGGCGAGAAGTAATCAATGATATCCGTAAAACTTTTGTGCGCAATTTTAGCCTTATCTCGCTCTAACACCAGAAGGCGCGAGTCTTCCCTCTTGGCGCAAGGATATTGAGCGATTAACGCTTTAGGCAATCGATAATCAAAATCAGAAAGTTTTAATTTTTCCCCTAGCATCTTTAATCTGTTCTATTTTTTTAATCTTACTTTCCGGATAATAATAGCCCAGAATCTGCTCGGCATTATAGCCTTTCCTGGACATAAAAAATGCGCCCCACTGACACATTCCCACACCGTGGCCCCAGCCGAACCCTTCAAAATAGGCCTTTCTTTTTTTAATCTGCACTGTAAAGTTTGTGCTTCTAATCAGGTTAGGCCCTACGGCTAAACGAAAACGGTTGCTGCCAACTTTAATTTTGCCGCGCGTAGAGGTTATCTCTAATTCGCTAATCCTGCCGGAAATATTTCTATCTACAATCTCAATGGCTTTAATTAATCCTACTTTAAAGTCCGCTTTCTCTAAAGCCTCTTCTATAGTTTTTAGGGAAACTTTCTTTTTCCAGGTAAAATGCGGCGAACGCCGGCAAAACCGGTCTTCTCTCCCGCGTAAAGGACGTATATTAATCTTCCAGAGATTGGCTGCATTTTCTGTATATCCGGCACAGGTAGCGTGATAAAAGGTGGGAAAAAGTTTATTTTTATAGGTTAAGATTTGATTTTTAGTCAACCGCACTGCCCTTGAGGTCCTGCCTCTTTCGGAAGTCCTGCCTCCATAAACCTGGGAATAGACTGTAGAAACAAGGTCGTAGTCCTTATGGGCATTAACTTTGGCCTGGTATAAAGCAAAACTGCGTGCGACTATGGCCTGGGCCTTTAAGGCCTCCATCGGCCACCAGGGCGCTACCTCATGGTAAAGCACACCAGAAACATATTCATCTACATCCAGGTGGTTTATGGCCAGGAGTTTTTTGTTGGGCTGGCGAATAATATCGATTGCGCCTCTGAACCTACGGCCGTTTAAGTAAATGGCAGGGCTTTTGCTCGGCTGAATCCTGATGCCATAAATCTTAAAATCCAGCTTGCCAATTTTAATTCCGCTTTCGGTGGGTAGAATTTTGGCGCGCCAAAGACGACGGTCCCGGTAAAGCTCTTCGTTTGTGTTTAAGGCTAAGATTTTATAGGGGCTGCGGATACTCAGTTTAATTTCTCTGACATCCGTAAGCACAACCACACGGACTATATTTCTAGAGTCGGCCTCAGCAGTATTTATACCTAATATAAAAATTAAGCCTAGCACAATAAACACTAGGCTGAAGGTGATTAAGATTTTGCCTAGATTAGTCAGCATACTTATTTATCAAATAGTTCTTTTTGTCCTTTATAGGGCTTGTTGAGGTGTTTATACCCCAACTCAGTTACTTCTCGCCCGCGGGGCGTACGTTTAAGATAGCCCATCTTTAAAAGAAACGGCTCCACTATATCCACAATGGTATCGCTTTCTTCGTTTAAGGTAGCTGCCAATGATTCAATACCTACGGGACCGCCGTTATAATAATCGATAATCGCTGTTAAGACTTTGCGGTCAATGTTGTCCAGGCCGACTTTATCTACGCCCTGGGCCGCAAGGGCCGTGTGGGCAAGCTCTTTGTTTACCTGACCATTTGCTTTTACCTGGGCGTAGTCGCGCACCCGGCGTAAGAGACGGTTGGCCACCCGCGGTGTACCGCGAGAACGCTGGGCAATCTCAAAGGAGGCCTCCTTATTTCTAGGGATATGCAAAATCTTTGCCGAACGCTCAAGAATCTGTATTATCTCTTCCGGCTTGTAGAAATCAAGATGAAAGAACATCCCAAACCTTGAACGCAATGGCGCTGTTAAGAATCCCGCCCGCGTTGTTGCCCCTATTAAAGTAAAACGCTTGAGATTAAATTTGATGGTCTTAGCATACGGGCCTTTGTCAATCACAAAATCTATTTGAAAGTTCTCCATTGCCGGATAAAGAAACTCCTCAACTACTTTGGAAAGACGGTGTATCTCATCAATAAAAAGAACGTCTCCTTCTCATAAGTTCGTCAAGATACCGATTAAATCTCCTGCCCGTTCAATGGCCGGGCCACTGGTAGCGGTAATCTTGGTGCCCATCTCGTGGGTGACGATGTGCGCCAAGCTGGTCTTACCTAATCCTGGCGGTCCGGAAAAAAGCAGATGCTCCAGGGGTTCACTACGCGCTTTCGCTGCTTGAATAGCTACTTTCAAGTTGGCTATTACGTCTTTCTGCCCCACAAACTCTTGGATCTTGGTTGGGCGCAAAGAAAGATTGACTACCTTGTCCTCTTCGCTCTCCTGATTAGTAATTAAACGCTGGAGGGGCTCGTCTTTAGGCATCTTTGGGCTCTTTTTCTTTTTGACGATAAACTTGATTTAAAATCTCTTCTGTAGTCTGGACCTGCGGATTAGCTTTGATGGCCTTTTCAATCATTGCCTTGGCCTCGTTCTTTTTATATTGTAACTGTAACAGAACGGCTATCGCTTCTTCCTGAATATTCTCTTTTATGGCTTCAGACGCAGGCGCCTGAACCCTATCCTGAATTAAACAGAATTTGCC
>JAMXCY010000121.1 GCA_024543015.1 Candidatus Omnitrophota bacterium
CTTATAAACTCCTTGATTTTCACCAAAAGCAATTCCAAATCAAAAGGTTTTACAAAAACGGCATCCGCGCCTGCTTTTACAGCTTTTTCTCTCTCATCCTGCCTCTCCAGAGCTGATAAAACTATAATCGGTATGTTTTTATATTTATCGTCAAACTTAAGCATCCGGCAAACCTCATAGCCAGTCATCTTCGGCATCATTAAATCAAGCAATAACAAATCCGGTTTTTCTTCTTTTGCCTTCTTCAGCGCCTCTTCCCCATCTTGGGCAGTAACTACGTTATAGCCGTTTATTTCCAGCCTTATTGAAAGCATTCGCTGGGTAACTAAGTCGTCTTCGGCTACTAGTATCTTCTTGGCCTGATCCATTAAAAATACTCCTTTATGTTGTTTTAGAAGAAAAATTTCCCTTCTGCGTCCTGATGAATCTAAAGGCCTCGGAACTCTCTAAGGTGAGTGGATGCAACTTATTGCGAACCGACTGGTCACCAATCTCATTCAACAGGTCAGTATAAATAGTCAATGCCTTCTTAAAAATATTCTCTAACTCATCAAAATAATTTCTGTAATCCTGCTCAGTAAACATCTTTTTCTCTCCTGTCAACTTCAGACTTAATCCCGTCTAAAATCTCTATATGACTTTTCTTGGCGATGACCAACTTTTGAAAATGTTCCACTATGCTTTGGCGTTTACTCTTTTCCAGATTACTGAAGAACAAAGACGATGATATATGTTTATTCAGTAAAGGGATTAGGCTTTTTTCTAATTCAACCAACTTGTTTAACTGGCTTAACAATTTATCCTTCTTGATCATTTGTGCATAAATCCTTTCAGTTTGTCTTTATCCTCTTCGGCAATCGTAGCTACGCCTATATTGGCCTCAAAACCGCGGCGGCTCCTTTTTTCAGCTGACCAAACAGTTATTCCCTCAAAGATAACTGTATCTTTGCCTGGCAAGCGGAGTTTGCAGAGAATCCTGGTGCCAAGCTTAAACTGTTTAGGCAAAGACGTAGAAATACAGTTTGTCCAGGTCTCTTTGCTCAAGCCGGCTATTGCTCCCGGCTCTTCTACTATTCTATACTCTAAGCTTACACCTGGCAACAACTTTTTACACTTCCCTTTTGAAATATCTTCCTCATTGAAATAAAACACGCCTGATAAAAGTAAAAAATGGTACAGGGCCCAGAATCCATTAACCAGGACAGCTAAATCTCTTTCATAAATAAACCTGTTCACCCCCCAAACGAAAGCCGTAAAGTTTAAAAATATCATCCCCATCTGCGGCCAGAGCCTTATATAAGGCAAACTTCTACCTTTTACTTTTTCGGTTATGCCGAATGTCGTCTTAATACCTAAAAGCGCGGAAAGCGCGCCTCGAATATAGACCACAAATGTCGAGGCCGCAAGCAGCTGCCCCAAAAACAGGTCTTTCATCTTATAGTTCCTGGTGCCTAAGACCATATAAAATATGCTCATCGAAAGGACTATATAGGGCATGAAGCTTAAAAAATATATTTCCGGACGGGCAAAAAAGGAAGGTATATTAAAGAAAAGATAAATTACCGGGCAAATCATTAAGATAAAAAAGGCCAGGCCTATTAAATAATAGGAGCTTGATAAAAAATATTCCCACCACTGTACCGGGCGCAAAGAGAAAGGCCTGGTGAGAAACTGCCAGATAAGCTTTTTTAAAATAGCTATGGTGCCCGCTGCCCAACGAAACTGCTGCTTGAAATATCCGTTTAAGTTCTCCGGACCCATCCCGAATGCGCAAACATGATTGTAATATAAAGACCTCCAGCCCCGGCTGTGCAATTTAACAGATGTGGCAAAGTCCTCTGTTACAGTAGATTCATCCAGCCCCCCTACCTGCGTCAGCGCCTCGCGCCTGAACACTATATTGGTGCCACAGCAAAACATAGCATCGGTTAGGCTTTTGCCTTCACATATATACTCATAAAATACAGACTGCTGAAATCCCGCCCCCCTGGCCACCCTGCTCTGGTCTATGTTTGAATAGAACTGTGGCGTCTGAATGAAGGCTAATCTTTCATCATTCTCCATCATCGGTATCAATGTATTCAAAAACTCGGGCAATGGGTTTTGGTCGGCATCGAATATCACAATGTATTTTTGAGTTAAATTTTTCAGACAGTCGTTGACAATCCCGGCCTTTGCCCCATGCCGCGCTTGACGGCGGAATAACCTTAGATTAAGCTGGTCGGCTAACTCATCCGCCTCTTTCCTGTATTTGCCCTCTGAGCTGTCATCCAGGAAAAATACCTCTTTATTTTTATAATTTACGGCATTAATCGCGATAAAGGTATCCTCCAAAACCTCTTTGGGTTCATCTCTGGCTGCGACTAAAATCGCCACTGTCGGCTCTTCTTTAAGTTCTTTCTTTATAGGCTCTTCTTCACCGGCCTGTTTCTGCTTTACGAATATTTTAAAAATATTAAGCGCATACCCTAATGAGTGCAGAAGCACAAAAAATTCGCCAAAAATAAGCAAGATGGCAAAGAACTTCTCTGTCAGCTCATATTCGGCAAATAAAAACAGGGTCGTCCTGACAATAACATAGACTAAAATGGCGATTATCGCCAAAACCGCTATCGCATTATACAGGTCTCTTTTACCTAATCTCATAATCTTAAAAATAATATCTTATAGAGGCGAGCGCGCTTTTGTCTTCATAAACATCGGCGCTTGAATTTGTAAACGAACCCTTGAGATTAAAATTTAGTCTCTTATTAATATCACGATTTAGCTCGATGCTAAACTTATGGCTGACTATATCCGTTGAATCTACCGATATATCGTATTTAAGGTCATAATATAAGTCGTTGGCGCCGAAGAATACCTCTTCTTTATTCAGGAAATGCCGCCAATTAAGGCTTAGCTTGTGGGTTGAGAAATCCCGCGGTGAAAAATATTTTGTCACTGTATCATCAAAATCTCTGAAAAAGTACCTGTATTTCATGCTCAGCCGCTTAGGCTCAAGCAAAAGATAATAGAGTATATCGGCTCCGGGCTCATTCTTGTAATTATCATCTGAATAGTTGGAAAACAGATAATCCAGGCCGATTTTCAGCCTTTTGTTAACATCCATATCCAGGCGTTGTTTATAGTTATCTCTGTAATAGTTGCTCTTTATAAGGCTGCTGGAATTTTCCAAGCGCTGTCTCTGATGAGAAAGGCTCCATACGCCCAGATCAAAAACCCGGAAATTAAAGTCTGCGCCAAAGGTATGTAAAGTATCTATACCCTTATCGTAGTCAATAAAACCGTAAAAGCCACCTATCCACCACTCTGGCGCCTCTAAATAATTAAACGCTATTCTGCCTTCGTTCTCTAGAACATCGTCAAAGTCTGAAAAGTTTCTGTTAGTGAGTTTATAATCCAAGCTTATCTTGCTATTATAGTTTAGAGGCACATCTATTTTATTAAAAAAGCTATGCCTTTTAACATCATTTGAACGGTCCTGGCTGTCGGCCTCAAAAAACTCATAGCCTGTCTTTAAAGCAGC
>JAMXCY010000122.1 GCA_024543015.1 Candidatus Omnitrophota bacterium
CCCAGAAGAATCGCCGGCTCATCCTCTATAATCAAAATCTTTTGCATCTTAGACTTTCGTTCTCAACGGCAATACAATTCTGAATTTGCTACCCTTACCCTGTTCGCTCTCCAGTTCTACTCGGCCGAGATGGCCCTGGACAATATGGCGCACCAGGGTCAGGCCCAGGCCGGTTCCCTTTCCCTTATGGTAAAAACGCTCAAAGACCTTGCTTTTCTCCTTCGCTTCAATGCCCGGGCCCTGATCAGCCACTTCAATGAAGGCCATCTCGTTGAGTTTTCCGGCAGTTATCTTCACTATCCCTCCGGAAGGAGAAAACTTTAAGGCATTGTCTAAAAGGTTAATGAATGCCCGGGAAATAGCCTGCTTATCCAGATAAAATAGAGGTAAATCCAACGCTATATTTACTTCCAATTTGCAATCCGGCCTGGTCAGCTTGGCGGGATAGCCCTGGATTGCCTCAGCTAAAAGTTTGGCTAAATCTGCCTGTTCAAATCTATACTTTTCTTTGCCTTCCTGCTCCAGTTTAGAAAAATCCAGGATGTTGCCAATCAAATGGCTTAAGTGATAACTCTGGGTGAAAATCAGGCTGTGGTACTCCTTTTGCTTTGCGCCTTCTTCTGGCTTAAGCTTGAGCAGCCTTTCGGCCAGCAGACGAATCGAGGTCAACGGTGTCTTTAGCTCATGAGATACTGTGGAAACAAAATCACTTTTTAACCTGGCTACCTCCAGCTGTCTGCGCACATCGTGGGTGCTTAAATAACTGCCGATAATCAGGATTAACAAGAGGGCAAAAATAATCATGGCAAAGGCAAAGATGCTCACCCGGCTAAAAGAGCCAAAGGCCTCACCTGTAGTGGAACCTAATTCGCCAAGCTGGTAGTTAACAAAATTATATTGCCTGATTAGCGCCCAGAGGGCTAAGACGCTTAAGATGATGCTGGAGACAACCACCGCCGCAATATACAAATCTATATGTCTTTGCTTCCACCAAGAGTTCAATGCTTTCACCTCTAGTAAGATAATCTAACACATCAATAATCAATTGTAAAGTAAATATTAAGATTGTAAAAAGATGTAAAATCGCCTTTGGCTATCTTGTAATCAGGGCTAGGCTGAGGTATAATTGAATTGTACTTAAAGAAAGAGGGTGCAAGATGTTCAAGATAGGTAATAACAATAAAGGCATTGTCCTCATCGTCAGTTACTTTGTGCTGGTCGTGCTGCTGGGCTTAACCGCAATCACTATTTTGCGGGGAATAAACGAATCCCGCCTGGCCCAGCGCAGCAATTATTCCCTGCAGGCCTTTTACGAAGCTGAAGCGGGTATCGCTTATGCCTATGCCGAGGCTGCCCTTCAGGGCTTTGAGTGGTATACCCATGAGAATAACGCGACAGCAGTGACTGCTGCTAGTGATGTAAATATACAGGATGTTAATTTTATCCATCCTGTGCCGAGAAATATTGCTAATAGTAATATCAACGCAACTGGTGATTACTCTGTCAACGATACCCAGGGAAATGAACGGTTTCGGGTTAAGGCCTACCCTGAACGGATTCTCGGCAACCTTACCGGGGTTACGGTGATTCACTCCCAGGCCACAGTAAATAACATTACCCGCAGCGTAGAATACCGCTTAGCCCGAGAGTCTGCTTATCAGTATTTCTTCTTCTATCCTGATACCCATACCTTTGGCACGGCTACCTTTGACGGCCGTAATTTCGGGGGTATCCATGTTAATGGCGATATTATGCTTAGAGGCAACCCTAGTTTCAACTTCCTGACCAAACTAACCTCTGGCTGGCTAACCGAGGATAAAGGCTATATCTATAGAGAGCGGGACCACAAATTTCGTGATTTACATGGTGAGGATAACTACCCTACAACTGTTTCCAACCCCATGCAACTATCTGATATGTATCTAAGAGTTAACTCCCAATATTATACTGGAGATACCTACTTTACAACTGGCGATATAAATGACCCCAATCTTACGACTACATTACCTTATTATCTTTCGGGCTCCGACGCTGAATATTATTTCGATAGATACGATGGTGATGGTAGTAATACTACCCCTATGCACTATGAAGTTAGCAATGGTGACCTGAAAAATTTAGCTACATATGAACTGTCCAAAGGTACGGGTACGGTTGGTTTACTGAGTAATTCTGATGAAGTAGAGATAAATAATGCTAGCATTGGTCAAGGTACAGAAGCAGAAATATTTGAAAAGCTCTATGACTATGTTGAACAAATCACCGGAGAAAAGGAAGGATTTTGGATCCAATACTGGAACAAATGGAGGGAAAATCACGCCAATGACTATCAGCTATATCACGACGCTACTACGCTTACCGGAGGCGAAGACTGGGAACGCCGCTTTTTCTGGGCGGCTTATGACTGGGATGATGGCGACGGAAACTTAGAACCTGCTAACGGCGTACCTGATGGGATCAACCGGGAGTGGTGGGAAGACTTAAGTTATGGTGATGACCGTGCCTTATTAACCGGCGATCAAGCGCCGGCGCAACGGGAAAGTTATTACACAGGCGGCAAATTGGATTCATATTTCTTAAACACTAAAAAACAGCCCACTGCCTGGGACAACTGGTTAAGCGATCCTAACGGTGATGGAACAGTTCAGTTAGACCAAGAAGGAAAAAATCAGACCCTGGTCCAGGATATCACTCAAGGAGGAACGTATCTAAACCCTGGCACTATCTTTGATGAAGAAGAACAAGCCACTCAGAGCGAGCTCAAAGCAAAGGCCCTGGAGGGAGGAATATATATTGGAGAAGTGACCGGCTCACCAGACTCTATTCTGCAACAGATTATTACGGAGACCCAATTTTACAATGTCCGGCATCCAGCAATACAAACAGGATCTGGCATAACTAGCTATAAACCCAGTAACATCGTGGTTATTGATGTGCAAGCATTGAGACAAGAATTAGCAGCCCAAAACCGCGATTTTAATGGTGTAATCTATGTAGAATTAGATAATTATCCGTGGTCAATTGGTAACTCTTTTGACCAAAAGGCTGATGGGGTCATGCTGGTTAATGGCGAGAGACTCCCTAATGGCGGCCTCAGCATCGTTAGCCCCAACAATGTCTTTATCAAAGGCAACTATAACTTAGACCCAAATGGCAATGAGGATAGAAACCGGGATAGGGACGATGCGGACGTAATCAGTCGGGTTGAAGCCAAGTACTTTGGCGTTCCTGACTTTGACTTACTATGGCAGAAGGCCGAAATCATCACCAAACGGGCCGTCTATACCCTCTCGGAGGACTTCCCTGAGCCTTCCTATATGCCGATGGCCTTGGATCGCAAACAGCAATACGATGATGAGCAGGTCTATGTGCAAAGTCAAGACTTTGTCAGCGGCGACCGTAGTTATCCTGCGGATAGCTGGGTACCCTCTCCTACCTGGACCTATGATACTTACTCCAGGGTAAG
>JAMXCY010000123.1 GCA_024543015.1 Candidatus Omnitrophota bacterium
TAAGCACAAGCGTGGTCGTAACCAACGGCGAAACAGTAGCTTTAGGCGGACTGATTAAGGAAACTACTACCAAGACAATAACCAAGGTGCCGTTTTTGGGCGATATTCCTATTTTAGGATATCTGTTCCGCAAACAGAATGACAGCATAGTCAGAAAGAATCTACTCATTTTTGTAACCGCCAGCATTATTACTCCTTCCGGAGAGATAGTAGAGACAGTACAACAACCATTTAGTAACTAGTACGATAGTAACTGCTGACTAGTAATTTTAGAAAAACCATTTATTCTATCATCTTTTAATTACCAGTTGATAGTTACTTTTTTATTTTGGTAGGAGGCCCCGAATGCTTAAGGTTAAAAAAGTTATTGTTGTTTTATTGGCGATGGGGTTATGGCTATATTTTTGCCAGGGAAGTTTTGTCCGAGCTGAGGATTTTTCAGACGAGGGTCTGCAGTTTTCTGTAGATGGGGGGAAAATCTACTTTTTCCAGCCGCAAACAGGCAGGATATTCATTTACCAAATTACTACCAATCGCTTCAGCAGCCTGCTTACCCTGAAGAAGTTGGGCCAGGATTTAAAACAGAGCCGTTCACTATCTATATTAGAACAACAAGAGGAAAAGGAGTGAGAAAAAAAGGGGACAGACTACTTTTTTCATGTTGTTTTTTTCTTTTGGTGTTTCTACTTCAGATACCGGGTTTTGCCGAGATAAAGGATTTGAGCTTTGAAAATCAGCACACTGTGCGTATTACTACCCGCAGCGATGACGATGATTATGATTTATATTTAACTCGGGTAAAGGCGATTATCGATTATAATCTTCCCGGGTTAGATAGAACTATAAAAATTTCCCCATTCTTTGAATACCAGTCTAACTTCGATACCAATACCTGGTGGAGAAAGGAAGTGGGCGCAGAAATAGGCAGCTCTTTCTTTGACGGTATTTTTTATTATGGGGCCTCTTTTCAGCATATCTGGCAAAAAGAGGAAAATTATCCTGTGGAGCTTCTTGATGAGACCACTGAATGGGAATCGCGCTTTGTAATTACCCCTCCTTTAAACTGGTGGATTTTTAAAGATAGGGTAACTTTAAGGTTTTTTGACGAATACACTTTCGACTTTAAAAGGGGACAGGCTACTTTTAACGATGTAGGCGTAATCTTAGATTGGAAAGTTACCGAAACCTTGAGAATACCCATTGGTTGGAGGCATGTGGACAGGATCCACGACTTTGATTCGGATATGTTAGAATTTTCAGTACTATCTAGCTTCTAAAAAACACACTTGACAACAGCAGGGCTAAAGAAGTAAAATTAAAGATCACGGGCCGCAAGAATGGAGCGTTGACAATGCAGGCAAATCCTGTAGAGAAGAGGAGGCATCCCAGGCTCGATTCGCGTATCCCTATGCGCTATAGAAAGATAGAGGCAGGTTCCCAGGAATTCAAAGGTAGCCTGATGAGAGACATCAGCGAAGGGGGAACGCGGATGACCATCCATGAATTTTTACCCATGAATTCAAGATTGGCCATGGAAATACCTCTTTTGTCCGGCAGAAGGCCCTTAGGTGGTGTTTGTCGGGTGGCCTGGGTAAAGAAAACGGCATTTAGCGAACAGTATGACACCGGCCTTGAGTTTATCAATCTAAATCAGGGGAACATCTTAGAAATAGCGAAGTATATCCTTAAAGGCAGTGCGGAAGAAATAGCATGAAGCGCAAGTTTGTCTCTTTCTTAGTAGCTTTATTGATTTTAATAAGTTATTCCGGGGTCTGCCCGGCTTATTGGATCTGGACTCCGGAAGCAGGAAAATTCATCAATCCTAAATATGCGGTGAAGGAAACACCCCAGAAACAGTTTGACTGGGCCAGGGGTTTCTTTGAATCTGAAGATTACAAAAGGGCGATCATTGAATTTGAGAAACTGATTAGAAATTATCCTCTTTCCAAACTAGCCAGCCTGGCCCAATTTCATATAGGCCTCTGTTACGAAAATAAAGGTAAATACTACAAGGCCTTTGAAGAATATCAGCTGGTCATTGACAAATATCCCTACACAGAAAAGGTAGAGGAAATAGTAGAAAGAGAGTACCGTATCGCCAACCTCTTTTATACCGGCCAGAAGGCCAAGCTTTTCGGTGTAGCTATGTTGCCGGCCAAAGATAAAGCCATCGAGATCTTTGCTAAGGTAGTCGAGAATTCCCCGTATGGTAAATATGCCGATATTGCCCAATATAAATTGGGCCAGTGTTATATCGACATGAAAGATTATATTAATGCAGCCTTGGCCTTTAAGAAGATAATCGAAAGTTATCCTAAAAGCCCTTTGGTTGATGATGCTAAGTACCAGATAGCTATGTGTGCGGCCAGTTCTACTTCAGGCCCTGAATACAATGAGGAAGACACAGACAAGGCCATTAATGAATTTAAAGATTTTGTCAAAAGGTATCCGGATAGCCAGATGGAAAAAGAGGCTCGGCATTTTATTGATACCCTGGAGAGCCAAAAGGCAGAGAAGAGTTTTAATATTGCCCAGTTTTACGAGAAGCGCGGTAGCCTTAAGAGCGCAGTTATTTATTATGAAGAGGTGTTAGAAGAATACCCCCAGAGCGAATGGGCAGCCAAAGCTATGGAAAGGCTGCAGATAATCGCCAAACAAAGTAAAAAGTAAATGAGAAAACTTAAAATCCTATTATTAATTGCAGTAATTGTATCCGGGTGCGGTTACGCGACAGGTTCGCTTCTGCCCAGCCGTCTGAAGACTATCTACGTTGGTCCGTTTCGCAACAAAATCGAATTGGCCGAGGAATTAACCCCGGAAGAATATCGCTTTCGCACCTACCGCACCAGCTTAGAGACAGACATTACTAAGGAAGTTATCGATAGCTTCATCAATGATGGCAACCTAAGAGTCGCAAAAGAGGAAAATGCAGATCTGATTTTAAGCGCGGAATTGATTGATTATCTCAGGCAGCCCGTGCGTTACGGCGCCGATAACGAAATTGTGGAGGAGTATAGGATTAGTATAGTCTGCTCCGTTATAGTGCGTGATGTAGGCAAAGATACAATCCTGTGGCAGGACGGGCGTGTCATCGGAGACTCCACCTATAATATTTCTGGGACATACGCCAGAAGCGAAACCGCTACTGTAGAAGTAGCTATTTCCGATTTGGCCAGACGTATTGTTAACCGCACCATTGAAGGATGGTAATTCTTAAAGACCAACCAGTTATTTTGCTTGCCGGTAGCGAACACTTCCTAAAAGAAGAAACCCTTACCAGGATTAAATCAACTTTTTTGGATCAAGCTTCCCGCGATTTTAATTTTAATGTCTTTTATGCAGGCACAACAACTCTGGCGGCAATTTTAGAATGTGCCTCTACGGCACCTTTTCTGGGACGAAAGAGAGTGGTTTTGGTGCACCAGACTGAGGAGTTTTGTTCATCCGATAAAAAGTTA
>JAMXCY010000124.1 GCA_024543015.1 Candidatus Omnitrophota bacterium
AGTAGGAAAGGTTATTGAAGTGGCCCCGAGAGTGGCTAAGATTTCTCTGGTGATAGATGTTAATTCTAAGATCCCAGCTAAGGTCTTGCGCACTCGCGAGGAAGGTGTAGTCTTTGGTGTTTTTAGAGCAGGACGAGATGCCTGTAAGATAAAATATATTCAAGAGATAAAAGTAGGGGATCAGGTTATTTCTTCAGGGCTGGGGGGAATGTATCCTAAAGGGTTTTTAATCGGGGAAGTGTTAGAAGTAAACGAAGAAAAGGCAGGACTGTATAAAATAGCCGAGATTAAACCGGCGCTAAAGCTCACCAGTTTAGAAGAAGTCATGATTGTGATCAAAAAATGAGCGTTAAAAAGTCATTAATCTTACTTTTGATTATTTTAGTTACGGTTTTACAGTGTACTATACTTAACCGCATCCGGATTTTTAACGTCAAGCCAGATATTTTACTTAGTTTAGTGGTTTTTTTTAGTCTTTACTACGGACGAAGTTATGCCTTAGCTGTGGGGGCCTTTTGCGGAGTGCTTGCTGAGGCAACTTGCGGATTGCCTTCAGGATATGTGATTTTTGCTTATTCTTTAGGCGGTCTAATATTAGGACACTTAGCTAGATGGATAAACAAGCAAACAGCTTTTAGCGAAATTGCTATATCTTTTATTTTTAGTTTTGTCATTTATTCGTTTTTATCTGTTGTCTTATTGCAAAACTTCAATACGGATCTATCGTTATTTAAAGCCTTAATCTTTATTGTTTTTCCTGCCTCTTTTTATACCGCACTTTGCGCGCCTATTACATTTCGCTTTTTAAAGACAGTTTTAAGTATAAGCTAAATCCCTATGCGTATAAAGTTATTACGAACTATAACTCTTGGCTGTTTTGTTTTCTTGATTATGGGCTTAGCCTTTAATCAGATTATCAAGGGTCCTTATTATTTCTCCTTGAGCCAGAATAACAGAATTAAGCTAATTAGGCTTTCGGCTCCGCGGGGATTAATTTATGACTCTAGAGGCCGGATTTTGGCAGGGGCAAGGGCCTCTTTTAATGTGGCCGTCCTTGCTCAAGAAGTAAAAGATGTACAAAAGACTCTAGATGCCATAAGCCCTGTTTTAGAAATTAGCCCAGAAGGGCTTCAGAAGCAATTCAGAAGGAACTTTTCTACACCTTTTGTAGCTACTGTGGTTGCTAAAGATATTCCTAAACAAACGGCCATAGTTTTGGAATGTCGGGAGGCTGAAATTCCGGGATTGGTTATCCAGGCTGAACCCGTTAGAGATTACCGCTACGGAGCAGGCCTTGGCCATATTTTAGGGTATTTGGGCTGGATGAGAAAAGAAGAGGTAGAAAAGTTTAAAATGTACGGTTTGCGGGTTAAGGATTTAGTGGGTAGAAGCGGAATTGAAGAGGAATTTGACTATTATTTAAGGGGACACCCAGGTGGTATGCAAGCCGAGGTGAATAATCGAGGGTACCTAGTTCGGGTTTTAGGAGAAAGAGCAGCGCAAAGTGGCCAGGACATTTACTTAACTGTTAATGCTGAATTGCAGAAATTTATTGATAGCCTGTTAGAAGAAAAGAAAGGTGTTTGTATAGTAATGAATCCTCAGAATGGCGAGATCAAAGCATTGGTCAGCAAACCCACCTTTGACCCCAATTTATTCATTGCTGCCCTGAGCGAAGATTCAACGGCTGCCAGCGAAATAAGGGAATTGCTAAAGTCAAAGGAGGCGCCTTTAGTTAATCGGGCCATTTCTGGCACCTATTCACCAGGGTCTATTTTTAAAATCGTCGTAGCCGCAGCAGGATTGGAGAGCACAGGGCTTAGCCCTGAAGATAGACAATTTTGCTCAGGAGTTTTTAGAATAGGTAACCGCGATTTTTTTTGTTGGAAACTCAACGGGCATGGTAGCAAAAACATCTCTTCAGCTATAGCGTACTCCTGCAATGTTTTCTTTTATAAACTAGGACTGGCTCTTGGAGCAGATAGGCTAAGCTCCTTTGCCCGTAAATTTGGGTTAGGTTTACGCACAGGTATAGATTTGCCCTATGAATCCGCAGGGTTTGTCCCTTCCAAGAAATGGAAGCTAAAGAGCAAAAAAGAAAGATGGTATGACGGGGAAACGGCTAATTTCTCTATTGGTCAGGGGTATCTTTTAACTACTCCTTTACAGATTGCGCGGATAATTGCTGCGATAGCCAACGGAGGCTATCTTGTGCAACCACGGATAGTAAAAAAAGTAGGTGCACATAGTTCTAGTGTTTTGCGAAAAAAAATAGGTTTAAAAAAAGAGACCTTGGAGATTATTAAAGAAGGAATGCGTCAGGCTGTCCAACAAGACCAAGGAACCGGCCAGAGGGCAAGGATTGCGGGTATCGAGTGGGCAGCCAAAACCGGAACGGCCCAATCTCCTTCCGGGCCTGCCCATGGTTGGTTTGCAGGTTTTTACCCGCTTGAACAAGCACATACTTTGGTGTTGGTGTTTTTAGAATATGGGGGAAGCGGAGGTGAGACCCCTGCTTTGATAGCCAAAGAGATCGTAGAGTATATTATTAGAGAATTGGACGTAGGTGGCAGGACGTAGGTGGCAGGACGTAGGTGGCAGGGAAAGCTATGTTCAAACGCAGCAGATTAAAAAATTTCGATTTCATTTTATTATTGACGGCTGTGCTTATTTTCAGTATCGGCCTGGCATTTCTCTATAGCGCAACTAAAGAGCATTCTTACTCATTTGGCGGGATCCTGCCCCATAACTTTCTGATTAGGCAAATTATCTGGTTTGCTATCGGTCTTTTTATTGGTCTGATTATCTTAATGGTAGATTATAAGAAATGGCTGGAGTTGGCTTATCCTCTATATGGGGTCAATCTTTTACTTTTAGTGTTAGTCTTAGGTTTGGGCCAAACGAAATTTGGCGCTCAGAGATGGATCTCTTTTGGGGCTATCGGCTTTCAGCCGGCTGAATTCAGTAAACTTGTAATTATTTTTGTCTTAGCGCGTTATTTGAGCCAAAAAGAGACCACAGGCTCTTTGAGCTTATCCTGGCGCGCAGGCTCTAACGGGGGTAAGGTGTTAGTTAGCTCTTTCTTATTAGTGATGATTCCGTTTCTGCTAATTGTTAAACAGCCAGATTTAGGGACGGCCCTGACCTTAATCCCTGTTCTTTTCGCTGTTCTTTATATATGGGGTGCGCCTTTGCGAACTCTGGTCTTAATCTTTGTAGCCGGGGTGGTATCTACACCTCTTTTATGGCAGATTTTGAAGAGTTATCAGAAAAGAAGAATCCTGGTATTCTTAAACCCCAATATGGACCCTTTAGGGGCTGGTTATACCATAATTCAGTCTAAAATTGCTATTGGTTCGGGAAAGCTATTTGGCAAAAAGTTTAACTGATTCTGCGTTCCTGAGAGCCAACCTTTGCCAAATA
>JAMXCY010000125.1 GCA_024543015.1 Candidatus Omnitrophota bacterium
ATCTGGCCCTCCCCCCGTTGGGCATAAATTACCGCGCTTAGATAACCTACTACTCCTTTTTGTCTGTCTCCCGTAATATCGCCGGAATTGGCGTATTTTATAATCTCAATCTCCTGAGCGCCCCTGGCCTTAGCGTAAAGCAAAGTGGTAATCACTGCCGCTGCTCCACAGAGCTCGCTTTCCTCGGAAATTAATTTATAATATAGGGCCCTGGGGTCAAATTTCTCCAGCTCTTGAATAGTCAAGTGATCGATTTTCCGGGCTACTTCGTAAGGATGATAATGCGACATATCTGTTGAGGCTACTACTAAAACATCTTTCCTGCCTTGAGTTGCTTCCAGAAGAGCCCGGCTTAACAGCTGGCAATTTTCAAAAGAAAATCTACGCATAGCTATAGGGACTATCTTGAATTCATCCAGGACCATCTGCAGGAAAGGAACTTGCACTTCCAGGGAGTGTTCTTTAGTAAAGGCGGGCTCGTAAAAGTGAATCCTGGAGTCATACTGAATCAAGGCATCGGCCAGCTCAGCATCAACAGGCACATTCCCTAAAGGGGTCTGCCATGCCCCTTGCGGATATACCGAAATACCCTCAAAATCAGCAAAGTGGCTGGGGCCAATGATTATTACTGTGCGAATAGGTTTGCCCTTGATCAGCCCGTAACCGTAGGCGGCTACGCTGCCGGAATAATCGTAGCCGGCATGAGGAGAAATCAAGGCCAAAATATCTTGATCAGGCACATCTTGCCCTGCCCAGTCCAAAAATTGTTTTATCTTTTGGCTTAAGATTTTAGCTGAGTCAGGATAGAAGGTGCCGCTGACTACCGGTTTCTTGATTTCTTGGGCTACGCAGATGCTTGATAAAAAAAAGAAAAATGCAATAGTGGTAATTATCTTCTTCATTATAAAAACATTGGTGGTGGACCCGAGCGGATTTGAACCGCTGACCTCCGCAATGCGAATGCGGCATTCTCCCAGCTGAACTACGGGCCCTTTTAGTTAGTGGACATCGCCCTTAAGATTATATCTGAGGTCAGGGTGGTTTCTGGATTATCCAGACTTGCGGCTTTACTGGGGACCTTACGAACAGTAACAGTTACAAGAACCTGATTGGGAGTAGGATTGGGAAGAGTATCATTGAAACTAAAAACAGCGCTTCCTACTATACCGGCGGCAAGATCTTCAGTCGGATTGGCAGCATTGTCAAGGTCTTCGTCATAAATGATCTTATAATCCGGGTTTCCTTGATAAATATATTCGACTGTTTTGTCGGTACCATCAAACCGGCCGTTTTTATCTGTGTCCTGTTTTATTTGAATACGGTCACCGCTAGTAGCTAAATTTCCTCCATTTAATATATAAAAGCCCCGGGTATTATCTGCACTTGGGGGACTTGTGCCATCAGCTACTTCCGCATTAGTCATATTCCCAATACCCAACTGCACATTTTTGATAATATGTCCCATGGCTATCTTGGCTTCATCCTGAATCCAGCTTTCACTTGAGGCAGTGTCGAAAAAACGGCGGCTGGTAATGTCCACACTGGCGACCGCTAGAATAACTAAAGCCATTAAGACAACGGCAATCAGTATTTCGGCCAAAGAAAAACCTTTTTTACAAAACATTGTTTTCTCCCTAAAAAAAGCTATTGCGGCTCTGCCGGTTCTGACCAATCAACGGTTATGGTTACACTTCTGTAACCGGTGTTCGGATCAATGCCAGGCACTGAATCCACTCTATATCTTCTTTGTCCGGAAAACTTTGTTCCAAAATCTCCAGAAAGCGACTCCCAGGTTGTCTCACCCTGAAGAGTTAAAGGTTCCCCGGCTTGTTCCCATGTAGTGGCATCCACCTCGTTCTTTAAACTCTCTATGGTCTGGCGGCCAAAGTCCATGGCCTGAACCCTGCGACCAGTCCAAGCTATTGTGCCCTTTTCCGTTGAGAAGATATAAAGCACTCCACCTACGGCTATTGATAACACCAGGGCAGCAATAATCACTTCCATCAAGGTTAAACCGTGTTTGTTCATCCGCTCACCCCCTACTGGCCGGGTATAGGTAAAGGCCAAGTAGTATTAGCTTGGTCTAAACCAGCTTGATCAAAAACAATCGTCTTGCCATTGTAACCGCCGCCTATTCTTGTGGCTGTAGCAGTAAAGGTATCAGGAGTACCACTGCTGGCAGTTACAGAATAATTCCAGTTGCGATTACTTCGGGTATCCAAAAATGTCCGCAATGTGTTATTAATCGTAGCTATAACTGATTCCGATGACCCTACCGGCCAATAATCATTCTCCTCCACCCGATAAATCCTTTCCCCGGTCCTGATTTGTTGCAGGGCCGCCAGCGCCTCCTTGGCCTTGGTGGCCTCTATTGTTCGCGAAAATATCGGCATAGCGATTCCTGCCAGAATACCAATGATGACAATAACTATCATCAATTCCATTAAGGTTACGCCTTTTAGATGAAAGCCCCGCACAAATATCAGCATTTGCTTAATAAATATTAAATTTTAATTTGACCAGCGAAACTTGTTATCAAAGTCCAGTTCTTGTGATATTCCCATCTTTATCCATGGTAATATATTTTGAAGTGTCAAGTTTATATTCGGCCTTAATCGACAAAGCAGACGCCGTTGCTGTTGGAATAGTATAGGTAAACTTTACATTTGGCAAAAGATTGGGATTGTCAATGTCCAAGAAAGTAAAGTTACCGGTAAACACACTGGAGGCGCTCTCCATATAATATCTCCATTCAGATGAACGAAGCATACCTAAATTAGTGAGAGCTTCGGCTGATCTTGCCCTCAATGTAGCCCTTATAAACCTCGGTATAGCCAGCGAAGCCAAAATCCCGATAATTATCACCACAATCATCAATTCCAACAAAGTAAACCCTCTTTTCTTACGAAAAATATTCATATTTTCCTCCACTATACAATTTTTAATTTTTAATTTTTAATTTTTAAGCTTTAAACTTTCCTGAGGCCCCCCTTTCTCTTGTTAGTTTATTGTCCTTTCACCATAGACAACTGAAATATAGGCAAGAACATAGAAATTACCATAATGCCCACGAATATCCCCATAAATACCAGAATCGTTGGTTCAATCAAAGTAGTTATTCTGGTTAAAGTGGTAGCAATACGCTCTCTATAAAATTCAGCAATCTTCTTTAACATTCGGCCTAATTCTCCTATCTCCTCACCCACCGAAACCATCTGCACAACCATCGGGGTAAATACACCGCTATTTTCTAAAGGCTGGGCCATACCTTTGCCCTGGCGTACGTTTTCTCTAACCTCCCCGATCGCACGTTCTATAACTTTGTTTCCTGTGGCCTTGGCG
>JAMXCY010000012.1 GCA_024543015.1 Candidatus Omnitrophota bacterium
CCAATGCGATGTTTTCTTTCCTCGTGGGAATGCTCTTCATCCAGAAACTTTAACTCTTCGGCGAAATATTCTCCCCTTTGTAGCTTTATCGTTTCTGTAATGTGGTGCCATTCATCGATGTGCCTGGGAAAAGGATAACCATAATGGGGGGTATAAACTAATAAAAAAGTAGCTATGGAAACCAGTACAATTAGAAAAATCTTGCCTTTTTCCATGCTCTATAATATATACTATAATCGTAAAAATTGCAAGTGAGTTATGGGAGGAAATTCTATTGCTTTTTTGCCTGGTTTATGTTCGGTTGAGGCTTAGCCTCAACCAGAGATGCTTTATCTTAAGATTACTTTTCTTCCTTTTTTCTTGGGATTCTTTTAAAGTAGTGGTATAATAAAAAATATTTATGTGGGAAGGACTTAACTTTCGGATAATGAATGAGTTAGAACTGATCAAGCGTTGTCTTAAAAAAGATAAAAAAGCCTGGGATATATTTGTCCAGCAATATTCAAAGTTGATTTACTGGGCCATCAGAAAGCGTTTAACTGCAAGCGGCTTTAAGTTGGACCAGGATGATATTAATAGTATTTTTCAAGAGGTATTTCTGTCCATTCTTGAAGGCGACAAACTTCGCAAATTGAAAGACGCCCAGACAATCCCTGGCTGGTTAGCAATTATAGCTTCCAATAAAACAGTGGACTTTATGCGTCGGGCAATTAGTGATGAGAGAAGATTCGTTTCAGATATGCCAGTATTAACAGAGGATAAATTTAAGCAAAAGTTATACCGACGAGATTTGATAGACATAGTTGGTAGCCTCATCAATAACTTGCCTGCCCAAGTTAAAATTATTATTTCTCTTAATCTTCTTGAGCAGAGGACCCATAAAGAGATTGCCGCTATGATGAATATACCCATAAATACTGTCTCTACCATAATTGCCAGGACTAAACAGAAGCTTAAAGAGGAGCTGGAAAGAAAAGGAATAGCAGATTTATGAAAGAAATAGGACGCTTATCCCGTCTATTAGATGGAGAGGAATATGGATAAAATAGAGAGATTAATCAAACAATATTTAGGGCAAAATTTGCCTAAAACCGAAAAGACCGCCCATTGTCTTGACGAACAGGCCTTAGTGGACTATTTCCAACACAAGCTGGGTCAGGAAGATTGTCAAAATATCGAAAGCCACCTTGCAGCTTGCGGGTTCTGCCTGAGCCAACTAAATTTGATTTTCGAAGCTCCTGATGTGCACAAACAAGGTAAAAGCGCAGAAGTGCCGGAAGAGTTTATTCAGAAAGCAAAAGCATTGCTTAAGAATGATAAGAGTATCGGAGGCAGTAAGATGAACAGGAAAAGAAGAATAAAAAAGAACTTATTTCTTCTCGGTGCAATTGTATTTTTTGTCATCTCGTTTTTAATTCCCAAATACTTTTTTCAGTTTTTAGTAGCTACTCTTATTTTGGGAATACGTTGGGCCTTTGAAAGTGAAGGTGGCCGCACGCTGATCATGGTCCTTGATTCCTGGCGCCGACATTCCCATGATCAGGACGATGAAATTTCCCACCATCTGAGCAATAGATCCAAATCCTTTCATCCCTAACCTACCTCTCCATCTAGACTCCTTTTGTTGATTTGTTGAGGCTTAGCCTCAACAAGCTTCAATGATGGCTAAATCCTTCCTATTTTTAAAAAAATAAAAATTTTTGAAAGAATTTGCTAGCCTATTACGTCTCTTATGGTAAAGGAGGTGATCGAGATGTTGGATTTTAAAGTTGCCAGGTTGCACAGATTTAATGGCGAGGGCGCAACAAAGGCGATATGCGATATTTCCATTGCTAATGAATTTTTAGTAAAGGGATTTCGCGTAGTCGAAGGCAAAAAAGGTCTATTTGTTAGTGTGCCTCGCGAACAGGGCAAAGACGGTAAATGGTATGACAGTGCTTTCCCTTTAACAGCCGAGACGCGAGGAGCCCTCAATGAAGCGGCCTTGTCTGCTTACAGTGAAGAATAATCTGATCAAGATTAGTCATTAAGAAAAATGGACCGGTCACAAATTGTGACCGGTCCAAGATCACAAAATGTGACTTTAAAAAGAGGATATAATATCAGATATCTTCCATAATCTTGAAGTCACAATTTGTGACCTCAAGTTACATCGAAGTGAATTTATATTCCGTCTCGATAGAAAAGAGAAGAATGAACTGGTGACAATTTGGCACCGGTTCAAGACAGTAAAGGTGATGGAATTAAAAAATGTCAACAAAATATACAAGGCGTGCCAGTAGCCGTTTGATGGGATATGATTATTCAACCAATGGTATATATTATATAACCATTTGTGCAGTCAATCGGCAATGCATATTTGGCAAAATTGACAATAATATGCCTGTAGGGGCGGGGCTTGCCCCCGCCCGAAGAAAAGGGCGACCGCAAGGGTCGCCCCTACATGCCCCGGCCCATAATATTGCCCCCGTTTGTATAGAATTAACCGAAATTGGCCAAATTATCGATACCCATTGGCGCAATATTCCAAATCAATATAAAAATATTGAAATCGACGGATATATCATTATGCCAAATCATATTCATGGCATATTAATTAAAAGGGCGACCGCAAGGGTCGCCCCTACATCATCATTGGGACAAATCATCGGATCATTCAAATCGAAATGCGCGATTGATTGTTTAAAATATATTCGAAAAAATAATTTAAATAAATCTGCAAAGATATGGCAACGGTCATTTTATGATCATATTATCAGAGATGAAAGATCGTTACATAAAATCCGTAAATACATCATAAATAACCCATTAACATGGCAATTTGATATTGAACATAGAAGATGAAGAATATCATTAAAATTGATGATGTGAGGTATCCAAAGCTGCTTAAAAAAATCAATTCTCCTCCAGAGAAACTTTATTATAAGGGAAATTGGGATGCCAGTATTTTTGAGCACTGCTTAGCAGTTGTTGGCTCAAGAAGGATGAGTACTTACGGCAAGCTGATTACTAATAAACTGGTCTCAGGAATAGCCAGGGCCGGGATAAGCATTATTTCCGGGTTTATGTTTGGAATTGATGCAACAGCTCATAAAGCTGCGCTAGAGGCAGGAGGTAGAACCATAGCCGTAATGCCTTGCGGCATCGACATAATTCATCCCCAATACCAAGAAACTTTATATAAACAGATATTAGAAAGTAAGGGACTTATTGTTTCAGAACTTGAGAGTAGTTTTCCTCCGGCGCTCTGGACCTATCCAAGGCGAAACAGAATTGTGGCCGGGCTCTCTCAGGCAACCATGGTGGTTGAAGCGGGCTCAAAGAGCGGATCTTTGATTACCGCAGGTTTTGCCAGGAAGTATAAAAGAAGGCTTTTTGCTGTTCCCGGACCACTTACCAGCGTACTTTCCAATGGTACTATACAATTGATTAAAGAAGGTGCAGAGATTGTGACGAGTACAGAAGATGTGTTAGCAGTTTACGGTTTTGATGTAGGGGCGGGGCTTGTCCCCGCCAGAAGAAACGGGCGACCGCAAGGGTCGCCCTTACAAAAATTAAGTAAGTTAGAGCAATCTATAGTCAGAAAATTACAAGAAGAGCCGATGGAGATAGATGCTTTAACTCGCTCAGTCAGAACTTCAGCTTCTGAAATTGGCACTGCACTTTCGCTTATGCAATTAAAGGGGATAGTGTTTGAAGAAAGAGGGAAATATTATATTAAAGCCGGTTGAGGCTAAGCCTCAACAAGAAAAAAGCCTCAACAAGAAAATGGGGAGGGGTTATGTTGATAAAAGTTTGTTCAGCGTCAAATTCCGGCTTAGAGACTATTGGGATAGATGTAGAGGTTAATGTAGCAAATAGAGGATTGCCCGCCTTTGAAATTGTTGGTTTACCCAGCAAGGCCGTAGACGAAAGCAGGGAAAGAGTAAAAACCGCGATTATAAACTCGAATATTCCCTTTCCGGCAAAGAGAATTATTGTAAATCTTGCTCCGGCAGATGTTCCCAAGGAAGGCTCTTTTTGCGACCTACCTATTGCGGTAGGCATTTTGGCAGCAACTATGGATTGTGAGTTGCCCAAAAGGAGTCTTTTCTTTGGCGAACTTTCGCTTGATGGAACGCTTCGGCATACAAGAGGGGCATTGTTGTTGTCGCTATTTGCAAAAGAGAAAGGAATTAAAAATATATTTGTACCCAAGGCCTCTGCAAACGAAGCAGCCGTTATTAAAGGAGTAAATGTTTATCCCATAGAAAGTCTTAGTCAGTTATTAAGATACCTGTTAACTCAAGCACCGCTTGAACCAGCTAAATACCGAGAAGTAAAAAATAATCAGACGGTTGTCCAGGCCGAGTTTGATATGGCGGAGATTTTAGGACAGGAGCAAGCAAAAAGAGCAATGGAGATTTCAGCAGCCGGCGGACATAATTTTTTTATGGTTGGCAGCCCTGGTTCTGGGAAAACTATGTTAGCGCGGGCTCTTCCCGGCATTTTGCCTACCTTGACAGAAAGGGAATCTCTTGAGGTGACAAAGATTTACTCAGCCTCAGGACGTATTCCCCCCGACGGTTCCGTCATTAAAATACGTCCTTTTAGAACACCTCATCATACAACTTCTCAGGTTGGGCTTATTGGTGGGGGGAGCAGGCCTCAACCAGGAGAAGTAAGTTTAGCTCATCGCGGGGTATTGTTCTTAGATGAATTTAATGAATTTCCCCGGGGAGTTTTGGAGACCCTAAGACAGCCAATGGAAGATGGTTATCTTACTATTTCCAGGAGTAAAGAAAGGGTTAGATATCCTTCACAATTTATCTTAGTTGCTTCTGCTAATCCCTGTCCTTGCGGCTACTTGTACCATCCTAAAAAACCTTGCCTGTGTACACAAAGGGAGATAGAAAAATATAAAAAGAGAATTTCCGGGCCGCTCTTAGACCGCATTGACCTGCAGATAGAGCTGCCAGTGGTTGACGTTAAAGAGCTTTCTGAAGACGAGCGTTTAGGGAGCACTTCTACATCTTCTGCTGAAATAAGGGCGCGTATAGTCAGGGCAAGGCAGGTGCAGAAAAATCGGTTTAAAGAAAATGGAATTTATACAAATGCAGAAATGAGAAACGTGCATATTAAAAAATACTGCTGTTTATCAAAAGAGGTTAAACAATTACTTTTACAAGCGGCAATGGCTTTTCAAGTTTCAGCGCGTTCTTATTTTAAAATGATAAAAGTGGCACAAACTATTGCCGATTTAGAAGGCTCTAAGAATATAAGTGTTTCTCATATGGCCGAGGCATTACAATATAGACCAAAAATTCAAGTAAGAGAGATATGAATTCCGCAAACCTTGAAATAGGGCAGTTGGGGGAAAGGATCGCGAAAAAATATCTGCAGGATAAAGGGTATCGTATTATGGATGAGAATTACAAGAATAAATATGCGGAAGTTGATTTAATCACAGACAATAAAGGTATTTTAGTATTTGTAGAGGTAAGGACAAGAATAGGAGAGCAATTTGGTGCTCCAGAAGACTCTATCAATAAAAATAAAATGAAAAAACTTATCAGAAACGCAGAGGCCTATGTGGCCCGGACAAGATACAGCAAAAAGTACAGAATAGATGCGGTTTGTATTGTGCTTAATAAGGAAAGGAAGCTTAGCCGCATTGACCACTACGAAAATCTCACTGGTTGAGGCTAAGCCTCAACCAGCTCAAAATTATATCACCTGAGATAGATCCTTCGTCGTCCTTGACATTGGAAATGTCAAGGACTCCTCGGGATCAAGCAAAATCTGCCCTGCGTGCAGAGACTTAAATAGATTTTGCTTGAATATTATCTTGAAAAAGGGTAAAATTTACGTAGAGGAGAAGATGAGGGAATGGCAAAGCAGTTAGGATTAAAAAAAGAAATAAAACTACCGGCTTTTTTGAAAATAAAACATGTCTCTTTAAAACAACTCTCCGTATTTACCCGCCAGCTTTCTACTTTAATTAATGCAGGCCTGCCTTTAGTCAAGGCGCTCTATACTCTTACCGAACAGTTAGACGGCTATTTAAAAGAAGTAGTGGCTAAGATTACTACCCAGGTAGAGGCCGGAGATAAGTTTTCTACCTGCCTGGGGCGTTATCCACGTATCTTTCCTAATGTATTTGCGAGCATGATTAAGGCCGCTGAGCTGGGTGGGATGATGGATGAAGTGTTGAAAAAATTAAGCACTTTTCTGGAAAAAGAGGAGCGTCTGAGGAACCGCGTGCGCTCAGCCTTAATTTATCCGGCCTTTGTTTTGGGGGTGGCGAGTATTATCCTGGGCCTTTTGATGGTCTTTGTGGTACCGACCTTTAGTGAGATGTTTGCGGATTTAGGTGGAGACCTGCCTGTGCCCACGCGTATCTTAATGGCTATAAGCGATGCAATACGGCACAGCTGGTACTGGATAATCTTAGGGGTCGTGGGTTTGGTTTTCGCTTATCGGTCCTTTGCTCAGGCGCCGAAGAATAAACTGCTGATCGATAAAGTGAAATTGCGCTTGCCTGTGTTTGGCAATTTAATGCAGCAGGTTGCCGTAGCCCGTTTCAGCCGCACGCTGGGAACACTGTTAAAAAGCGGGGTGCCTATTTTAGTGGCCCTTGAGGCAGTGCGCGATACTGTGGGCAATGAGGTGATTGCCCAAGCGACCATGCGCGTGCATGATAGTATTAAGGAAGGTGAAAATATCTCCACACAGATGGAGGCAAGTGCTGCCTTCCCGCCGCTTGTAGTACGGATGGTCAGTGTGGGTGAGGAAAGCGGCGAGCTGGATAATATGCTGCTTCAGATTGCCAATGATTATGAAGAGGAAGTGGATGTTGCGGTTTCCGGGTTAACCTCGCTGCTTGAGCCGGCGTTGATTGTATTTATGGGCTTGATTGTTGGTTTTATTGTAGTGGCGATGTTTCTGCCGTTATTTACCTTAGCGCGCTTAATTACATAAAGAATGAAAAAAGCCTTTACGCTGATAGAAATACTGGTGGCGATGGCGATACTGGTGATCGTGATTGTCTCTAGCTTAGCCATCTTTCGCGCCGCAGCTAATTCCTGGCGCAAAGGAGAAATCCGCGCCCAGCGCTACCAGCAGGCGCGTTTTATTTTAGAGAGAATGAGCCGGGAAATCTCTTCTATCTTTCCCGCATCTTTGGCCGGTCCCTATTGCTTGGGTACGGCGGAAAAATTTTACTTTATCACTTCTGTTTCTGATGCCCAGGCTTCTTTAATTGAAGTGGGATACTGGTTGGACCAAGACAGCAAAGAATTGATGCGCAGCTATCAAGGCGCTCCTGATTATGACTTTAGCACCTTTGAGAAGGTAGAGACCTTAAGCGAAAATATTCTGGGGCTTGGTTTTCAATATTCTACGGGTGCGCTTTGGCAGGAGAGTTGGGATTCGCGCCTGGGCAGGGCCCAAAGCGGCATCTTGCCCAAAGCAGTCAAGATTGAGTTTGTGATTGAAGATGAGAAAGAAGCGCGGCAGGAGGCGTTCAGTACGGTGGTAACTTTAGCTGTAGCACAGGAGTAAATTCGAAATTCAGGATGATTAAAAATCGTTCATCTGCCTTTACCTTAATCGAGATCATTATGGCCATGGCTATTTTAGCTGTGGGCATTATTGGAATAGTCAGGCTGCTTCCGGTGGGCTTGCGGGCCAGCAAGTCCTCAGAGATGATGAGCCGGGCGGGCTTTTTGGCTCAGGAGAAGATGGAGGAATTAAAGCTGGCCGGGTTTGAGCAGCTTTTGGCGCCGGAAGAGCCCTTAGAAGGAGAAGTAGGAGATTATACCTGGATGGCTTCAGTTTCCGAAGTTGCTTTAAAGGGCCTGGCTTCTTCAGAAGATATCCGTAGCTTAAGGCTGACGGTAACCTGGCAAGAGAAAGGCAAAACCCGCTCACAGGATTTTGTAACCTACATTAGAAAGTAAACTATGAAGGATAAAGGAATAGCGTTAATACTAGTTATCAGCATCCTCACCGTGGTGGCGATTATGGTGGTTTCCTTTATCTTTACCATGCGCCTGGAAAGCCGTGCTGCGGCAAACTATCTCTGGCAGGTTAAAGCCGGCTATATTGCTGAGGCGGGTATAGCCCATGCCTTAAGCGTATTAAAAGAAGACAAGGGTAATGACTTTATCGACACCAATGAAGATAGCTGGCGCAGTGCTTTTAGCGGCAGCGATGTCGATAATAATAATGACGGCAACAAAGACTCTGTTTGGATAGAGCTAACTTCACAAGATGAGTTAATCGGTCGCTATGCAATTTTAGTAGAGGATGAGGCAGCAAAGATAAATATCAATACCGCTGGTTTTCATAATGAGTCTCCTATAAAAGAGACTCAAGGGGCCACTCCTTTTGAGGTTAGTCTCAAGGATTTTTTTCAGGCCCAAAATTTATCTTCTGCCCAAAATTTAGCTGAGGCAATTATTGATTACCGCTACGGCAGCGATAGAGAGGCAGGAGAGGCTAATACTGACGACAACCAAAATGAGGTTTTTCTGGCTAACGACGGCGTGGACAATAATGCCGACGGAGAAGTTGATGAACCCGGCGAAGGCACTGATGAGCCGCAGGAATTTTACCCACAACATCCTTTTGGCGATGATCGACCTTTTTTGACCAGCGAAGAGCTAAAGAGGGTAAGCGAGGTCTCTGGAGATATTTACCGGAAGATAGCTCCGGTGATTACTGCCTATTCGCAAATTGCCAGCCTAAACCGCAACCGGGATTTGCAGTGGGATGTGAATAGCGTCGATGCTGCACAACTTTTGGATGCCTTTTTACGTAGTGGCGTATCCCAACCTTGGCAGAAAGCAGTCAACCTGGTGGATTTTGCCGACACTGATTTTGTCCAGAGCATGGTGGTTAAATCCAGCAGCCCTTTATATACTCAGGATCAAGGACCAAAAGGGGATTGGACCTGGGTACTCAACCATTATGAAAGTAGAACCTATGGCGGAATAAAAGGCACCTGGACCTGGATGCAGACTACACCGGGTGAATATTTCTTGATTATTCACGGGGTTGCGCCGGGTGAGCCTATCGGTGATGTAACCATAGGAGAGTTGACCCAAACCCATATGTACTCAGGAGAGAGTTTTAGTATTTTTCCCTCTGGAACAGTGGAAATTGGCGAGTCTTTAACTTTAGACATCCAGAATAACGAAAGCCTGGGGACAAGCTGTTATTTTAAATATATTGAATTAGTCAGCGCCGAGGGAAAGGTGCTTGGTGAGATCGAAGAGGTAAGAGGCGCAGAGGGCATTCGCATTAATGAGGTGCTTATTCAGCCAACGATTGAGCTGTTAACTGCAGCATCTCAAACTCCAGGTGGAGACTGGATTTGGCGGGGCAAACATTATGTAAATAGCGCCAGCGGTGGGGGAATAACTGGACAGGGTACCTGGCTCTGGTATGATATCCCCGATGGAGAGTATTACCTTACTGTTTTTGGCTCTTCCGGCGCTCAGACTGTGGGTGATGTTTTAGTCGATGGCGCTATTCAGAGGGATATGCACTCAAGCGATCGATTTACTGAACATAACACTGTAACCGTAAGCGGGGGAAAGTTAAGGATAGATATCCGCAATAATTCCTTAGGCAGATGTTACTTTAAGCGGGCGCTTTTAAGCCAGCAGCCGGATGCTGAATATATTGAGTTGGTTAATCTCACCGCTAATGAGGTATCTTTAGGGGGCTGGAGTGTTGAGGCTAGCGCTACTGACGGCTGGCCGGCAAGCATTCCTTTGGGTAGCTCTATTGAGCCGGGTGAATATCTAGTCCTGGCGGTGGACAAGCAAGATACTTGCCCTGGCTTAAACGGAAACTCTATATCTTTTGAGGATATCTGGGGTGCGCTTCCGGCGGCACAATTGGATTTTTCCCGTTCGGTTACAAGTTACTCGGATATGATTGATGATGCTCCGGTTGAGGGTAGGGGTGAGATTATTCTGCGCGATGCCCATGGCAATATCGTGGATATTCAGCAATATTCTAGTTCCGAAGTTAGCCCCTACCGCAGTTTAGAAAAAGGCGACCCTACGCGCTCAGGGAGCAACTGGTTTGCCAGCGGGGATTTAAGCGGCACAACTCCGGCGAGGAAAAACAACAATAGCGAAATTATTGAGCATAGTCTGGAGGAAGTAGAAATGAATAACGGCCCCCTGGCTAATCTGGGCGAGATAGCCAGGGTTGCTTCTGGAGATGCCTGGGAGAAGATCAGTCTAGATGATTTGATGAAATTAGCAGGTAGGTTGACGGTTTATAGTTTGAGGCTAGAAGCCGAAGGTCACAAACAACAAGGCGGCTGGACGGAAAACTTACGTCCCGCTCCGCAGACGGGGTGGTTTATCAGTGAGTCACAAGAGGAAGTGGGTCGCTGGCTCTGGGATGAACAGGATCGCATCCCTAACGGGATTTATACCTTATATCTCTATGGGGAAGGTGCCGAGGCACTGTCGGTTTCTTTGCATTTAGCTGACAATAGTTGGACGAATTTTACCCCGCCGCTTACCCCTGGGGCAAATAATGGGGTTTACTACGGGCGCATAGAAATAGGTGGGGAAACTGCCAGTTCTTTACCGGCCAACAAAATAGAAATGGACATCAAGAATGCCTCAGTAACTAATACCGCCCACTTTGATTATATTCGTCTGGCGCCCCTTCCTTACGTGCAGGGTAAGGTAAATATTAATACCGCTTCAAAAGAGCTGCTCCAGGCCTTGCCGTTAATCGATGAAGCCACTGCCCAGCGGATTATCAATAAGCGGCCGCTGGGTAATAAAGAACAAAAGGCCCGAGACATTGGTGATCTGTTGCTTGAGGATATCTTAGGTAGCGATGTGGAAGAAAAGTTGGCCAAATTTAGCGCTATCTCTAACTTAATTAGCGTACGCTCGGATACTTATCAGATTATTGCTACAGGTCAGGCCTTGCGCCACGGTCGGGTGATGGCTGAGAAGCGGATCAAAGCCGTGATTGAGCGATGAAAAAATATATTTTCTTATTCTTAATATTGCTTCTTCCGCTGGCGGCAGAAGCGGAGAATATGTCTGGCACAAGCTACCAGGCCAAAGACACTGTGTTTGGGATTGGCGGTTTTGTGGGTGGCTCCGATACCTACGGCCTGCAGGATATTGTGGGTGTCAATGGTTTGACGGCAATGCAGGGTTCTCTCTACGGCATAGACCCAAGTGTTTACAGCTTAAACAGCTTACCCGTGGCCACGGTTGCTAATTATAACGACAACCGGCCCACGGACGATTCAACCCCTACCTTACGCTGGACCTATTCCGATGCCGAAGACGACACCCAGAAAAGATACCAGCTGCAGGTGGCCCGAGAAAACTTCTCAAGCCCCGTGGTGGATACAGGGATGGTTACTTCCGCGGGCCTCTCTTACACCACCTCTATCTTGCCGCGCACTGAGGAGCGCACAGCCTATCAATGGCGAGTGAGGGTGGATGATGGTTTTGGTTGGTCAGGTTGGGACCAGGCCTCCAGCGGTTTTATTTTAACTACAGGGGGATTTGAAATTTCCGGACTGGGTGCTTTGACCTATTCTGGCGGAGCAGAAATCGAGGAATCTTCCTGGCAGAAAGACAACGACCCTTATTTTTATTGGGAGGCCCCGGCAGGCGGCTTGGAAATCTTAGGCTATAGTTATGTTTTAGATGCAGCTCCTGATGATGAAATAGATGGCAGAACAACTTATTACAGTCTTCCTCAAGACGATATGACAGACGGTGTACATACTTTTTATGTCAAGGCCAAACGCTCATCCGGTCTCTGGGGAGAGGCAGCTTCCTTTGATATCTGGGTAGACACCACTTCCCCTACTGCCAGCAACCCGGCCCCTACCTTAGGAGGCGTGATTTCCACGAATGCTCCTGAGCTTAGGGCAGCGCTTTCTGATAGCGCCAGCGGGGTTAATCCCGAGGCCATTGAAATGCGCGTTAACCAGGCCTTGGTTTCTCCCGAATACAATCCCGGTAGTGGAACAATTACTTATACGCCTTCGGTTCCTTTTACTGATGGAGAAATCACTGTTTCCTTAAAAGCCGCCGATGAGGTGGGTAATTTAGGTTCGGCTTTAGTCTGGAGTTTTATTATTGATACCCAGGGGCCTTCCGGTTCAATCCTGATTAATAACGGCGATGAGATGACTACCACCAATATCGTAACTTTGAACCTTTCTGCAGAAGACTCCATTAGCAACATTGTGGAGATGATGCTTTCTAACGATGGTGTGTTTGATACCGAAACCTGGGAGCCCCATATCAGCTTACGTAAGAACTGGGTTTTGCCAGCCATTAATGGCGCAAGGAAAGTTTACGCTAAGGTAAAGGATGAAGCCGGAAATATATCCGATGCCTTTTTCGATGCTATTAATCTGATGATTATTGCTCCCCAGACCTATATCTTAAGCGGACCCTCAGGAATTACCGAGGCCCAAAGCGCGCAGTTTTATTTTCGGGCTTCGCTTTCTGATTGTAAGTTTAGTTACAAATTTGATGATGAAGATTGGTCTGATTGGTCAAGCAGTATGTCAGTAAATAAAGGCGGTCTTAGCGAAGGCAACCACTACTTTATGGTCCGGGCCGCCAAAGACTTAAATAAAGACAACCTGTTGCAATTGGATGAGGTTGACCCAACCCCCGCCTTACGAGTCTGGACGGTGAGCTTCACCGGCGCACTCAAACCTCCGTCTGAACCTGATCGGCCTATCAAGCACTGGGAAGAAGAGTAAACCCGCCTTTTTAAAAAAAAGACTTGACAAATGCTATCAAATAGTATATAAATATATCAATGTCTATTAAATATGTTCAAGTAAGAAAACGTATCTTTTAAGTAAAATAAGAAAAGTATAAGTAAATGATGATGAAGCCAGAAAGATATTATTCCGCCACAGAAGCAGCTAAGACTTTGGGTATTTCCAAACAGACTTTGATTCGCTATGAAAGCAAGAGGATTTTTCCCAAAGCCAAAAGAAATGCTGTCAACAAATGGCGCGAGTACACTCTGGAAGATATTAAAAGATTGAAGAAGGTCCTGGGGCGTGGAGGATGATGAAAATTAACGTTGAAGAGTTGTTGTCACAGTTTAAAAAGCCCAAAGATACTGCGCTAGGCTTGGACATTGGCAAGGATTCAATCAAGCTGGTGGAGCTTAGGCAAGAAGGCGGGGCAATTAAGCTAACCAAGGTAGATTTAATCAAGATACCGCAGCTTCAATCAGTTGTTGCCCTTGAGCAACATCAGCTGATCAAGAAGCTGATTGGCGAGTTGTTGGCAAAAAACCAGATCAAACGAAAAGACGTAGTTTTAAGCGTCAAAGGACAATCTACATTTGTAAAGTTCTTGGAGGTTTTGCCGGTCAGTAAGGAAAAACTGGCTCAGACCATAAAATATGAGGCCCAGCAGCAGATTCCCTTTTCGCTAGATGAAGTGGAATGGGATGCCCATGTTTTTAAAACGGGCGATGAACAGACAGCTTCTGTGTATCAGGTTCTTTTGGTGGCGATAAAAAAGGATAAACTGGCCGGCAGGGTGAGTCTAATAGAGCAAACTGGCTTGCACCTTTCTGTTTTAGATATAAGTACCTTAAGCATCTATAATTGTATCAGGTTCAACCAGGACTATGATGAAAACAAGCTAACCTGCCTTTTAGATATAGGAGCTCAATCAAGTGATTTGTTGATCTTAAAGGGCGCTAAGTTCTGGATGAGAAGTTTTGCTATCGGGGGCGACAACATTACCTCGGGCCTTGAGAAAAAATTTAATATAAGTTTTTCCGATGCAGAAAAACTGAAACAAAAGATGAATATAGAAAGCGCTGATATTAAAGAGGCGATTGCCCCAGCGCTTGAGGACTTACAGGGGGAAATTTCCCGTTCTGTTGAATATTATTTTTTCCAACAAAAACAGACTTCTCCCGTACCCAATGGAACTACAGGCGCAAAGACTCAGATAGAGCAGATTTTGCTCAGCGGCGGGACTTCGCTGATGCAGGGACTGGATAAATTACTGGCGGAGAAGTTTTCTTGCCAGGTGCGCAGTGTGGAGCCTTTCAAGATGTTTTCCGCAGAAGAAGAGCTTAAAGATAAGTTCAGCGCTCAGAATAAAGCCTTATTTTCCCAGGCTATGGGCTTAGCCCTCAGGGGCTTAAACAGGTCTTGGATCAACATTAATCTGTTTAAAGAACAGATTAAGCTTAAGAGCCTTGCCCGCCAGAGGGTGGTTTATGGAGTGGGTTCGCTTGTTTTGGCTCTGGTGATTCTTCTTGGCGCTTCCACTTTTATGCGCCAGGATTACCGGGAGCGCAGTTTACGCCTACGCAAGCTTAAAGGATTATTGGAGACTTTTAGCACCCACCAGCCGCGGATAAAAGAGTTAAAGAGAGAGGAAGCGCAGCTTTACCGGAAGGTGGAGGCTTTAAGCAATCTTGCCCTAAATCGTTCTCTGTGGCTGGTGGTGTTGTCTGAGCTGCAAAAAATGCTTCCGGATAATTTGTGGATTATTGATTTTAGAGGTACATTTTTCTTTGATGCCGCGCTTGATCAGAAATTTGCCAGCAAGTTAGATGTGCAAGGCAAGGCGGTTTCTTATCAGGACGTGAATAACTTTGTCTCACGGCTTAAGGCTTCCACTTTGTTTAGCGAAGTTAAGCCTCTCTCTTCGGCGTTTATAGAAGAACAGGTCAAAGACCAAGACAAGGATAAACAAAAGGTGGAAGTAGTTAAATTCTCAATAAGCATGAAAGTTTTGCCGGAAGTAAACTAGAGAGAACAATATTATGTCCGCTTCTACAGATTATAAAGGGTTAATCAGACAGAGCAGCATTATCATTTTTATAGTCTTAGCTCTTTACCTGGCTTTGGTCAGGCCCCTGGCCAAACAGGGGGTTAATATATTACAAGGGCAAATTGACGAGGCCCTGGTCCAATTGGAGCGATATATTCCTAAGGAAGAAGAACAGCCTTTGCCGACGCAGGATCTTGTTCGGACTCTCAAGGCGCATTTGGCGCGGAATGGGGAAAATTATCAAAGCCTAAAAGGCTTTATTGATTCGGGAAAAGACTATTTGCCTAAAGGCGCGCAGGAGCCGGGATTATATTTCATTGAACAGTTGCATATTACCACCAAGCGGCTTAGGCGCCAGGCCAATAGTTTGAAGATTGAAATTCCTGAGCATTTTGGTTTTAGCGAGCAGATGCCTGATGAGAATGAAAACGTAGAAATTCTTTTAAAGGAATTAGACATCGTGGATAGGGTAACGACCCTGTTAATGGAGGAAGGCGCCGAG